>JBKCJY010000401.1:0-2083 GCA_046301455.1 Chitinophagaceae bacterium
CCCCCGCCGCTCTGAAAAGCGCCGTGGTGAGGAGTTAACAGCAAATAAACAAGTATATCCCTGGAGCCAGAATGTAAATGGTTTGAGAGATGCTCGTCATAGTACATGGCAAGGACAGTTTTTAGCCAACTTCAAGCGTGGCGCTGGTGATAATATGGGTGTTGCAGGTGGTTTGAACGACCGTGCAGCAATTCCCGGTCCAATTAATTCATTTTATCCCAATGGTTTTGGTTTATATAACATGGCTGGAAATGTTACAGAATGGGTAGCCGATGTGTTCAGACCATTAACTCCAAACGATGGTGATGACTTCAACTACTACCGTGGTAATAAATTCCAACGTATGGATTTAAGTACCGGCAAGCCTGAAAGAGATCCAATGGGTCGTATTAAATACCGTGATGAAACTGAGGAAGAAGTTAAGAACCGCCGCAACTATCAAAAAGGGTATGCAATTGACTATCTTGATGGTGATAGCGCAAGTGGTGTTCAATATGGCTATGGTGTTACAACATTAGTTGGTGACAAAAGCCGAGTTATTAAAGGTGGTAGCTGGAATGACCGTGCATATTGGTTAAGTCCTGGAACACGCCGTTTTCTTGAAGAAGATCAAAGCAGTGCTACAATCGGTTTCCGTTGTGCAATGACACGTTATGGTAGCCAAGAAGGCAACGGTTTGAAAACCGGCAACTGGTTCCAGAAACGCAAACAGAATAACCGCAAACGTTAATAAAGTACTACACTCAAATAATAAACCCCTTTCAAATGAAAGGGGTTTATTATTTGAGTCAATTGTGTACTATCAATCCAGATAATTAAATGAATATTTTCTTTGGTTATTTCTCATGCTTAACAAAGTCAACTTAATTGAGGAAATTGATTCAGCATTGGAATCATAATGTGAGTAAATTTTATAAAAAGATATTGCATTGATATGAATGCAAAAAAATCCCGGTCATTGTGAAATAACCGGGATTCTCTTTCAATAAAACAATGAATTAGAACTGGAATCTTAAGCCAGCACCAACAGCAATATATTCAAGATTGGTTTTTACTTTATTAACAGTTAGACGACCCCATGTTTTATCAACGTTAATTTCAAAACGTACATTATTTGAAATTCTGTAATCAACACCAACACCAGTAAATAAACCAAGGCTTTGGTCATTCACATCAGCATATGTTGTTACACCGGCATTCACAATTGTGTTTTGTGTATTGTAAAATAAAATTCCGGGAGCAATTTTAGTGTGAAAGTTTATATCATGCTTATCGCTGATAGGAATAAAATTGTGAAGAGTAACACCGGAAAAAGCAATCGCATCTTTTGAATCAATTGCACTACCATTACTTGTACCGGCATGCTTTGATCCAAAGCGGCTATAAATGGCGCCAATTCCAATTTTAGAATTTAAAAGATACCCCACCTCAAGGTTTGTATGAAATCCGCTTCTGAGACTTCTGTAATGACTTTTGCCATTAGCATCAATCTGAGGGGGTAATTGTGCGAGGCGTTGGCCATAACCTGCGCCTGTTCTGATAAAGAATGATGGTGACTCGTTCTTATCCTGAGCAAAAGCAAAGAAAGTTGTGAGAGCCAAACCAGCAGTAAGTATTAGTTTTCTCATATTTACTTTTTTTTTGATTTGCGAAGATAGTAGTTATCACTATTCAGCGAACAGAAAAGCTTTTTTGAGTTTTCACAGGTTATCCGCCAAAAAAAGGAAACGATTTGTATAGTCACTGTTTTAAATTTGTTGCATGCAAACAGAGCAGTTATACCAGGTTTACCGGAACAATCCCTCCATACAAACTGATACCCGAAAATTGAAAGCAGGCGATCTGTTTTTTGCATTAAAAGGTGAAAATTTTAATGGCAACCTGTTTGCAGAACAGGCACTTGAAAAAGGAGCCGTGGCTGCAGTCGTTGATGAAGAAATGTATTTTAACCATCCCGGGCTCATAAAAGTGGAAAATGTACTGGAGGCATTGCAAAAACTGGCCAAACACCATCGACTTCAATTTTCAATTCCTTTCCTGGCAATAACTGGCAGCAATGGAAAAACAACCACCAAGGAGTTAA
>JBKCJY010000402.1:0-6445 GCA_046301455.1 Chitinophagaceae bacterium
TAAAACCGCTTCCTGTATAAACTCCTAAATTTTCATAATGCAGCCTCTTGCCCTCGGCACTAAACACCTCTACGTGCATGTTTCCTGATATAGGTTCTTGTATTTTCAAAAATACAGCACCGCCCGAAGGATTGGGAAACAGCTGCATTTTTTCAGACGCTCTTACAAAATCTGAAACACCTGTGGTGGTATTGCTGATCAAAATAGTTTGTTGCTCATTGGTAACAACAGGTAGATTATAGTCAAAATAAATAGACGCACTGTTTTTAATAACATCGTTCAGCCGCAAGGTGCTGTTTGGTCGTATGTTGAACAGGATATAACCGTGGCTTAATTTTTCATTCACATTACTATCGGGCAAAAGAATATCATTAAATGTCCAGGTAAGTTGACTTTTATTCAAAGTACGAACGCCCACCACGCAATTCCAAAAAATAAATCCATCTTTATAGCTCAATCCATTCTATGCACAGAAGAGCGTTTCTCAAAACATCCACCTTGTCAATAGCCGGTGTAACAGCCTTGGGCTTTACGAACACGCAATCAAAGAATCCGTTCAACAGCAATCAACTTGCCGTAAATGGTAAACGCATTGAACGCCGCATTTTTGAACTCGCCAGATTTGGTGTGGATGAAAAAGGCCGTGGCTACCGTGTGGCTTATACCAAAGGTGATATCGAAGGTCGTGCCTGGTTTATGGAGCTGATGAAAAAAGCAGGATTGAATCCAACGATTGATACAGCCGGTAATATCACCGGCAAACGAAACGGGAAAAACAATACACTAAAACCCATCAGCTTTGGTTCGCATATTGATATGGTACCCGATGGCGGCAACTATGATGGCACGCTCGGCTCTATTGCGGCACTGGAAGTGATGGAGGTTCTCAATGAAAACAAGTTCATTACAGAGCACCCGCTGGAGCTCATCATTTTTGCCAATGAAGAAGGCGGCACCATCGGCAGCAAAGCCATGACGGAAGGATTAACGAAAGAAGGACTGCAGCAAAAGAGCCAGAGTGGTCTCACCCATGCAGAAGGGATTAAAGCAATCGGCGGTGATCCTGATAACATTGCTTCCTGTTTGCGCAGGAAAGGAGCTATTCATGCCTGGCTGGAACTGCACATTGAACAGGGCGGTATTTTAGAACGTGAAAAAATTCAGATTGGTGTGGTGGAAGGAATTGTAGGCATTGTGCATTGGGAAGTATTGATTGAAGGTTTTGCCAATCATGCCGGCGCCACGCCTATGAACATGCGGCAGGATGCATTGCTGGCTGCATCAAAATTTATTATTGCAGTTAATGAAGTCATCAACAGCGTACAGGGCAGCCAGGTGGGCACCGTTGGAAAAATAAATGTGCAACCCGGTGCTTATAATGTGATTCCCGGAAAAGTAACAGTAGGATTGGAAATACGGGATCTGAATGCTGATAAAATTGAACTGCTGTTTAAAGAAATAGAAAAGCGTGCTGCTGTGATTGCACAGGAGTCAAAAACGAAAATCAGTTTTGAACGACAGCCCAATGAATCAAAACCGGCATTAACGGATAAAAAACTTCAACAGCTCATTAATACAACAGCAAAAGAATTAGGTTTCAGTACAAAGTTGATGCAAAGTGGTGCGGGGCATGATTCACAGCACATGGCAGACATTGCACCGGCTGCTATGATTTTTATTCCCAGTGTTGGCGGCATCAGCCATTCACCCAAAGAATTTTCTACCGCAACCGATATGACCAACGGTGCTAACGTATTACTGCAAACGATATTGAAAGTAGATGAAGGGCGATAGATATTCTGTAGGCCGTTGATTGCTTCCGTTCAAAAAGATAAAGCTATAATTTGTCAGGAGCGCTTTGTATTTTTCAAATGGCATCTGCTATTGCAGCAATAGGGTTGCAACAACAATAAAATCAACCATCACACATGAACGGCTACAACCACAAAAGGCAGGCAAAACAATTGATTTTCCTCGGTCTGCTTCTTTTTCTGCTTGGACTATTAACCGGATTGATAATTCCCTTTTTCAAAAATCCACGTATGGGCCTTTCGGCACACCTGGAAGGGGTTATGAACGGTATGTTTCTCATCTTGCTGGGTGGGGTTATTATGGAATCATATCAGGCTTGCATCTAAGCTTCTTACAGCTAAATTTTGGCTGGCGCTGTATGGCACCTTTGCCTACCTCTTGGCCATTTTGCTTGCCGCCGCCACCGGCCAAGGAAAAATGCTGCCCATTGCCGGCGGCAAAGAAGGAACAGGTATTACAGAAATACTCATCACTGGTTTATTAGTAACACTGGCCCTCAGCATGATCGCCGTTTGTGTGTTAGCGCTAATGGGCTTTTATAAGTATATGTAGGAAGATAATTAAAAAAGGTTTTAACGTTTTGACGCTTTTGTAAAAAGGCTGTAGGCAGTAGTTATTCTTATTTCACTTTTAAAGTCCATCCGCTCGTTCCGACAACCACTGTCTGTATTTACTTTTATATTTTTCTTTAGTTAAGACGTCTTGAAGAACAAAGTCAACACCCCCGTCATAAGGCGCAACAATAACATTTCTGTCAAACGCAACGAAAAACGCATTAATATTACCAATAGCAATTTCTCTTAAAAGGTTGTTGTGGTAGTTGGGCTTCCAAATTGTCTCAGTAAAAGCAGATCTGTAAATATCTTGTTCGTCATATTGTTCAGAATCAATTTTATTCAATTCAATATTATCAAGTTGCACAAATGAGAAAGGAATCAATACTCTTTCATCTCCAGTTGTATGAATCGTTTTATTGTCGCCCCAATTGTATTCGCCTGTCACAATTAAGATAGGCGTATCAAGTCCGAGCATATCGGTAATAATTTCATTCTGTCGTGAAACAAGAGTTCCCCACTCCTCTTCATTGTCTGCATATCTTTTTGAATCTGGTAGGCTATGAATTCTAAACCACCTGTCTGAATAGTCGTGTTTAAACAAGTGCGCAATCGGCACAGTGTCAGGATAGTTTAAAGTCCATAATGTTTCAAAATCTTTTTTATTCATTGTGTCGTTTTACAACTACAGCTAACATAACGATTAGCGTTATTCCGCTCAATCACTGTTTTTTAAAATTATTGAAAACGAACGATTTAACACTATACGTTTTTAGATTGTCGTTAGAAAAATCCCGTTCGTACACAAACATTTAAAAACGGCTTCTTAACACACCAATCCCCTTTATTTTCTTTTCGGCAGCAATACCGCCTGGTTGTTGTTTTACACCACTTTAATCCCTAGTCCCTTCCACCTTGCTTCCACCCCTTGCCCACACCGGCCCCTCAATTCATGCGGTTTCGGTTCGTTCTGTTCCCTTTTGCGCAAAGGTTAGCACAGTTTTCATAACCGGGCAATACAAACAATTATAAAAAACCCCGACAGAACAATCCCATAGTGTGTAAAGCTTTTTAATTACAAGACAGGTATACAGAGAGCATACCAACAGCATGGAGATAGCAAGAAAACAGTACAACAACGACAAGTGTAAAATCTTAGTTTCCCCACTTTAACTTCTTAGCTCAAAAACAAAAACGGCCCGCTGTAGAAACAGCCGACCGTAACGATTGCTTGCCATATAAAAAAATAGTTCTGTAAATTCGTGTTTCAGCTTTGCTGAAAGAACCGAGCCGTAACAGATTTCTTGCCTTAGCGATTGCCTGCCATAAATTACAAACCCGAATCTGAAGTAAAAGTAAACAAGCCACATTGGTGCATCAAACCAAAAAGGCGTAACTTTTATGATGGCAAACGGTTTTCAATACGTTGAAACCATTGCCAGTAAAGGATTTGGGAATAAATTTTTTTTATGGCCAACCGATTTACAGATGCCCTTTTTCATCTAGTTCACTCGCTTGAAAAAGCTGAGAAAAGGCATTTTAAACTCTATATAAAACGAAGCAGCGGTAAGGAAGACCTCAAAGTAGTGCAGCTTTATGATGCACTGGATAAAATGCAGGAATACGATGAAGAGGTGCTGCTCAAAAAAATAAGCGATAACAGCAAAACCAAACTCGCCAACCTTAAAACGCATCTCTATAATGAACTGCTGGCAGCCTTGCGGCTGTTGAAAACAACCGACAATGTGGATTTGCAGCTGAGTGAACACCTTGACCACGCACGCATTCTTTACAACAAAGGATTAAAACAACAGGCGCTGCGAATTATTGAAAAAGCAAAAGAGCAGGCAAGAGCCAATCAAAAATTTAATACGCTGGTGCAGTTGATTTCGCTGGAAAAGAAGATTGAAATACTCCACATTACACGAAGCAGTACAGATAAAACACAGTTGATGGCGGAAGAGGCGCTGCAGGTGAGCAGTCATATAGACCGTGTAACAAAGCTGAGTAATCTGGCGCTGCTGTTGTACAGATGGTATGTAATTCATGGTCACTCACGTGATGAAGAAGACGAGAAAGACATTAAAGAATATTTCAAACATAACCTGCCAAAAGATATTGACCGCCTCAATGGATTTTATGAAGAGTTATATTTCTATCAGAGTTATTGCTGGTATGCATTTATTCGCCAGGACTTTTTAATGTACTACCGATATGCACAAAAATGGGTAAACTTATACAACGACAATCCGTATTTGAAGAATGTGGAAACGGGTCATTACATCAAAGGCATGCAGGCTTTGCTTAATTCCCATTTTGATTTGCGTAATCACAAAGCGCATGAAGAAGTGCTGAAAGTGTTTGAAGCATATGAAGCAACTCCTGAAGCAAGAAAGAATGATAACTTCCGCATTCATACATCCATTTACATTAACACTGCACGTATCAACGGTCATTTAATGAATGGAACATTTAGGGAAGGCTTACAACTGGTTTCTGAAATTGAAGAGAAGCTGAATGAATACAGTTTGTTTGTAGATCCGCACCGTATTCTTGTCTTTAACTATAAAATTGCATTGCTGTATTTCGGTAGCGGTAATTATGACAAAGCAATTGATTATGTGCACCGCATCATCAACGGACCAATGGATTTGCGTATTGATTTGCAATGTTATGCTCGGCTTGTTCATTTGCTCAGTCATTATGAACTGGGCAACTATGAAATACTGGACTCTCTAAGCAAATCCGTACAACGCTTCATGGAAAAGATGAAAAACTTTACAAAAGCCGAAGTAGCATTGCTGAAATTTTTGAAAAACAGTTTTGATGAAAAAAATCCAGATAAAATAAAAAAGACTTTGAATAAACTTCTGGATGAAATCAAACATTTGGAAAACAACCGGCACGAAACAAGAGCGTTTGCTTATTTAGATTTGATTAGCTGGGTGGAGAGCAAGGTGAAGGGAAAGACGATGGAGGAAATTGTTTATGGGAAGTATTTGAAGAGCAAGAGGAAATAAGAAAGCCGAAGCTGTTGTTAGATCTGCAACAATTAAACAGTTTAACAATCATGCTCATTAATCTAAAGCTTTAACGCTTACTCACAATTTCATTAATCTTTCCACTGCCTGCTGCAATGTTCTGCTTTGTTTGCTGAAACAGAATCGCACTACTTTATCGTCTTTTGCATTGTGATAAAATGCAGAGACCGGTATGGTAGCTACGCCTGCTTCTTTGGTTAAACGTATGGCTAAATCTTTATCACCTTCATCACTGATGCGCCCATAACTGGCGCACACAAAATAACTGCCGTGTGTGGGCAGTAAATCAAACTTAGTATTCTTCATCAGCTCAATAAAGTAATCACGCTTCTGCTGCATAAACCGTGGCAGTGATAAATAGGCTTCTTTATCTTTTAAATATTCGGCCAACGCTACTTGTGCAGGTGTAAAGCATGTGAAGCAGTTGAACTGATGTACTTTTCTGTACTCTTTCATTAATGATGCGGGCGCCATGCAGTAACCCAGCTTCCATCCTGTACAATGATAGGTTTTGCCGAAAGAGAAACAAACAAAACTCCGGTCAAACAGTTCAGGATATTTTAAAATACTTTCATGTGGTAGTTCATCAAAGATGAGGTGTTCATACACTTCATCGCTGATGATAAAGATGTTAGTACCTGCAGTAACTTTTTTCAACTCTTCAATATCCTGTTGATCAATCACACTTCCAGTGGGGTTGTGTGGTGAGTTGATGATGATGGCTTTTGTTTTTGGGTTGATCGCTTGTTGTACCAACTCCCAATCAATTTTATAATCAGGATAGATTAAGGGAAGCGGAACAACCTTAGCTCCATTAATTTCTATATTGGGAATATAACTGTCATATGCAGGTTCAAAAATGATGACCTCGTCGCCTGGTTGTAAAATAGTAGTTAGTGCAGTATAGATAGCATAAGTGCCCCCGGGAGTAACGGTGATTTCAGTTTCAGAGTTGATTTTTGCTTGATAAAGAAATTCTACTTTTTCTGCAAGGCTTTCACGCAATGCAACCAGCCCGGGCATAGGCGCATATTGATT
>JBKCJY010000403.1:0-2396 GCA_046301455.1 Chitinophagaceae bacterium
CATTGTTGCAGCAGCAGCAATCAACAAAAACACACCTGCAAGCAAAATGGCTTTACCGCTATCGTTATTTAAAAAGTTTTTAAGTATATACCCAAACGTAAGATTTTGAATGATCATTGGTATTACAATCATCATGTTGATAATACCCATGTACACACCATAACGTTCTTTTGGAATTTCACTCACCACCATCAAATAGGGAATACCCATCATACTGGCCCAGCCAATACCAAAACCTGTAATGGCAGGAAAGAGTAAGTATTTATTTTCAATCATCGGGAAAACAATAAAGCCGATGCCCGCCAGTATCAAACAACTTACATGCACCAGTTTGGGTGAATATTTTTTTGCAAACCAAACCAATGCAAACGCACATAAGAATGTAACAACGTTATACCAGGCATTTACCAATCCTGTCCAGCTTACGGCTTCTTCATACAGCTTGGGATTATCCTGTGGCGTGGTTTTATAAACAGAGAGTGCAATACTCTTACTGCTGTTTTGCCAATAACAAAAGAGTGCATACCACTGAAACAAATACACAAGTGCGAGTTGCCACATTACTCGTGGCATGTCTTTTATCGCATGAGCAATTTCAATAAAAGGAGAAAATACGTTAAGCGGTGTAGCTTTCATTTTTTGTAACTCTTCATCTGTAGGCGGAATTTCTGCTGTAGTTCTTGAACTCCACCAGATGGATACAATGGAACAAACTGAACCCAAAAAGAAAGAAGCATACACCCATGTTGGAAGTTTACCTGTTGTTCCAACAAAGATCAATGGAAATACAAAGAGGGAAACATTCGCCAATGTTTGACCAAAGCCTGTAAAAAAACTTTGTGCCTGGAAACCTGTTGCCTGTTGACTTGGGTCTAATTTATCAGCAATAAATGCACGGTATGGTTCCATGGCCGTATTATTCCCTGCATCTAAAATCCATAACAAACCTGCCGCCATCCATAAGGAACTGCTGAAGGGATAAAAGAACAATGCAATGCTGCACAACAACGCACCAACAAAGAAATAAGGTTTTCGTCTGCCTATTTTTGGAATCCATGTTTTATCACTCAACGCACCAATGATGGGCTGCACCAATAAACCAGTCATGGGACCAGCGAGATTTAAGAAAGGAATTTCATCAGGGCTTGCACCCAGCATATCATAAATGGGATTCACGGCGCTTTGCTGTAATCCAAAGCTGTATTGAATGCCAAAGAATCCAACGTTCATATTTACGATTTGAGAAAAACTAAGACGTGGTTTGGAAGCAATCATGTTATGGTTTTAATATGTTTATGCATTTATCACAGCTGCGGATGCTGCGGGTCAAGAGGGATTTAAAAATAAGCATCTAAATGAAGTACAACAAGTTGTATAAAAGTTGCAATCGTTTGATGTTTGGAAAAAGCAGCCGTCTTCAACTCCTTACATCCAGCACATCTCTCAACCCATTACCCAATAAGTTAAAAGCGAGAACCAAAAGCATAATTGCAATACCAGGCGCAATAGCAAGCATGGGATTATTGGTGATGATGAAATTGTAATTTTCTTTAATCATCAAACCCCAGCTTGGTTGTGGTGGTTGCACACCAAGTCCCAGAAAACTTAGACCTGCTTCAATTACGATGGCACTGGCAAAGTTAGAAGCAGCAATTACCAATACCGGCCCCATGATGTTTGGAAGAATATGACGGATGATCGTTCGTGTACTGGAGAATCCCATTGCTTTGGTGGCTTCGATATAATTTAATTCACGAATGCTGAGTACCTGCCCACGAACCAAACGTGCAACATTCACCCAAAGAGTTAAACCAACTGCAATAAATACCTGCCAGTAACCTTTACCCAATGCCAGCGTAATAGCAAAGACTAGTAATAGTGTAGGAATACTCCACACTACATTTACAAACCACATCACTACATCATCAGTTTTACCACGAAAGAAACCTGCAATGGCACCGAGAAAAATTCCTGCCGTTAATGAAATAAGCACGGCAATAAAACCCACACCAAGACTTACTCTTGTACCAATGATGAGACGGCTTAAATTATCACGGCCGAATTTATCAGTACCGAGCCAAAAGGTTTTTGTTTCAACAGCATCATGATAATCTCTGCCGTTTAGAGAGAATATCATTTTTTCTGTTATACCATCATCTACATATTTATCAACCTCAATGCTGTCACTAAATGTTCTGTATGAACTAATGGGGATGTATTGATAAGTATCCTCTTTTCCTGAAAAATAATTTCTTACTGAATTACTATTTTCTTTTTTGAGTTTGAAGAACTGTTGCTGATAGCCCGGCTTCTTTGCTGCTATTTCCACAATGATACGATTGGCATCAGGTGTATTATCAGGAGCAAGTACATATGCAAATAAAGCGATAAACAAT
>JBKCJY010000404.1:0-6759 GCA_046301455.1 Chitinophagaceae bacterium
AGACCAAAAGAAACTGGAAGACTTTACCCGTTTTAAAACCAACAACATTGCAGAAGATAAAGACGGACATTTGGTTTATTTAGCACAAAGCGAATGGTTTTTAAATACAGAGCGCCAGAACAACCCGGATATTGAGTTTCACTTTACAAGTGAGATACATAAGGAAGGATAATAATAAGTAAAACCTAAACTTTTCCTACTTTTTCCATCATCTTCTCTACCAGTTTAAAAGTTGCTGGGCAATATTCTACATTTTGCTTGTAAACATGTACCCATTCCGTAAAATGTTTTTTGGTATGATGTGGAAATCCAGCACAATCTTCCGGACGAATTTCATAAATATTGCACATATTGGTTTTTAAATCCAAAAACTGGCAGGGTTGCTTTTTATTCATCATATCACCTGTGCCACGTTGCTTATATAACCACTTATCTGTAAATTCTTGGGGAGTTTGATTAAAATGGGCGCTGATGCGTTTGATATCTGCTTTTGTAAAAGTGGGCGTCATTGTTTTGCAGCAGTTGGCACAAGCCAGGCAATCAGTTTCCTGCCACACTTTTTTATCTGCCTCTAATGCAATTTTATCAAGACCTTTTGGTTTCACAGTTTCCAAACGGGTTAAAAAATAACGATACTTACGGCGATACGTATTCATCAATCGTTTGTAAAGAGGTAAGAAACGGGGTTTCTCTAATTGCATGTGGTTGTAATTTAAGAAGCGAATATAATTGTTCTTATCTTTCAAACTTCAACTCCATTACATAAATGTGGGAAGCGTATAAAAAAGGATTCAAAGCCTATTTGCAATTGGAAAAATCGCTGAGTGAAAACTCAGTAGAGGCCTACTTGCATGATGTGGAATTGCTTACCCAATACATGCAAAGTATCAATGAACTGAAAACACCCGATGCTCTCGAGTTGAAACACCTGCAGCAGTTCGTAAAATATGTTGCTGAGCTTGGCATGAGTACTGGTAGCCAGGCACGCATCATAAGCGGTTTGAGGCAGTTCTATAAATTTTGTGTATTGGAACAAATCACTAAAAAAGATCCCACCGTATTACTGGAAGCTCCCAAGCTGAAACGCAAATTGCCCGATACATTGAGTTATGATGAAATTGAAAACATCATGAACCAGATTGATTTAAGCAAACCCGAAGGAGGACGTAACAGAGCCATACTTGAAACCATGTACAGTTGCGGCCTGCGTGTGAGCGAAGTGGTGAACTTAAAAATTTCTCAATTGTATCTGGATGTTGGCTTTATACGGGTGATTGGCAAAGGTGATAAAGAACGATTAGTGCCCATTGGCAGCAGCGCAATCAAATACATCAACATTTATAAAGACACCATACGCACACATATTCAACCAAAAAAAGACAAAGAGGACATTCTGTTTTTAAACAGACGTGGAGCTAAATTAACCCGTGTGATGATTTTTTTAATCATTAAAGAACTGGCTGTAAAAGCAGGTATACAGAAAAGGATTTCGCCACATACATTTCGCCATTCGTTTGCTACACATTTGGTGGAAGGCGGTGCAGACCTCAGAGCCGTGCAGCAAATGCTTGGGCATGAAAGCATTACTACTACTGAAATCTATACGCACCTTGACAGAGAATATTTACGTAAGACATTGGAACAATATCATCCCGGGTTTGGAATAAGAAAATAATTCATTTTACAAATAGCAAAATATTCCCCAGTTCAACCAGAGTCATTTTATTCAAATTCGTAAACAAGATTTAGGAATAGATAAATACAATTGCTCTTCCATAAACTTTTGCTTTAACTGAATAAATACCGGCGGGTGTTTTGAACATGCTGCTCTTTTATTTACAGTTTACCTTCTGCAAATCAGATGCTACGTTTTTTGAGTTTACATAAACAGTTCACAAATTATTTTTTACCTATCTTACTTGCTACAATTTTTTTGTTTGACTTTTATCCGTGAACATGATAAGCAGGCGTTGCCCGATGCCGAGCTGGTACAACAGTACCGGCAGGATGGTAATGCAGTTGTATTGGGCACCCTTTACCAACGCTATATGGAACTGGTATTCGGAGTTTGCTATAAATACCTCAAAGACGCAGAACTGGCCAAAGATGCTGTATTCAATATTTATGTAGAGCTCACCCAAAAACTAAAAAAACACGAGGTGGTTCATTTTAAAAGCTGGCTTTACACGCTGGCACGGAACCACTGTTTAATGCAACTGAGACATGAAAAAGTAAAATCAACAGTTGAAATGCGGGAGTCATTTATGCAATCGGGTGAATTAATGCATCCGGATGAGGTACTGCAAAAAGAAGAACAGCTAAATAACATGGAACAATGTATGCAGCTACTGCCGCAAGAACAAAGGCAATGTGTGAAAATGTTTTACCTGCAGCAAAAATGTTATAACGAAATTTGTGAAGCAACCGGGTTTGAATGGAATAAAGTGCGCAGCTATATCCAGAATGCAAGAAGAAATTTAAAACTTTGTATAGAGGGTAAACTAAGTAGTCGAAAATAATTAGTCGATAGTAAAAAAACAAAGACGATAATATACATCGCAAACGATATTAAAAACTACCTCACCGGTCAAATGAGTAAGACTGAAATGCATGCGTTTGAAAAAGCCATGATGGATGATGCCATGCTGAGCGATGCGGTGGATGGTTACAGGGAAGCTTTTGCTGAAACGGATGTTCAAAAAAACATTGCTGAAATAACTAAGCAATTAAATACAGATCCGGCAAAAGTTGTGCGAGGCAGTTTCAGGCAATGGATGAGCATAGCTGCTGGATTAATTGTTTTACTAAGTACTGCTGTTGTGCTGTACCGGATTTTTTATCATAACGATCAAGAAGCAAACATCACCACACTTAAAACAAAAACAGATTCTTTACAAACAGCCATTGCCTCTGAAACAAAAGTTGATTCAAACACCATTGCAGCAATCACAACTAAACCAGAAGTTGATGAAAAGCTATTACCTAAGCCTGTTATTATTCCGCCTGCAAAATCAAAAAGCATAACTGTACCTACATTAAAAAATACGGAGATTGAATCGAATTCTTATGCTAAAAAAGAACCTTTAGCCCCTGCTCCCGTAACCGTAAAAGACAATACGATAATTAAAGAAACAAAAGCTGCTGAAGATGTTGCCGTTCAAAACGGAACAGCCCCCATCAAGCTCAATAAATTTATAGGCCGTGTGGTTGATGCTAATAATCAGCCATTACCTTTTGCAAACGTAACAGAGAAAAACAGCGGCATTGGCACTTACTCTGATGTAAATGGAAACTTTGTTTTGTTAAGTGCCGATTCTGTATTAAACATCCAGACTAAATCATTTGGATACCTACCCAATTCCGGCTATATCAGCTCCGATGTGATACAAAAAATTACGCTTAAAGAAGAAGCGGTTGTTGCCAATGCCCCCACACAGGAAGTGTACTATGAACGTTATAAAAAACGAATGGAAAAAGAAAATGCAGATACGGCTGATGAAGTAGTGGCACAACCTGCTGATGGATGGAGCAAATTCAATTTGTATGTTTATAACAATCAACGTGAGCCTGAAGAAGAAATAACTGTTTCAAAACAAAAGAAATCCCGTGAAGTACAGTTGGCTTTTGATGTAAACCCCGATGGTACCATTACAAATATTAAAGTGGAAAAATCAAATTGTAAGGTTTGCAATGACGAAGCCATCCGACTGTTAAAAGATGGCCCACGCTGGAAATCAAAAACAGGCAAAAAAGAAATCACACGGCTTACCATGAAGTTTTAACCGCCTGCAAATCTTTCTTTGCAGGTTGTTCCCCTTTCTTACCTTTGCGTTCTAAACAAAAAGTCATATGAAGAAAATTGCAATTGCTGCAGGTTTACTCACCACAGTATTATTTACCAACGCACAACAATTACAAACACCGCAGCCATCTACTACCACAACTGTGAAACAAAATTTCGGATTGGGCAACATTGAACTTTCTTACAGCCGCCCCAATATGAAAGGACGTAAAGTTTTTGGCGACCTGGTTCCTTTTGATAAAGTATGGCGCACCGGAGCCAATAATGCTACCACGCTCACTTTTAGTGATGATGTTACAATTGGTGGTGTAGCCATTAAAGCAGGTAAATATGGCTTGCTTAGCATACCTGGAGCAACAGAGTGGACTATAATTATCAGCAGGCAAACTGATGTTACAAGCCCTGCTGCTTACAAACAGGATATGGATGTAGTACGTGTAAAAGCAAAACCCATGGAAATGCCTTGGAATATTGAAACCTTTTCCATCATGTTTAACAATGTAAAAGATAACAGTATAGAAGTATTTATGATGTGGGAAAAAACTGCTGTAAATTTTACTGTTACAACAGATGTTGACAGCAAGGTGATGAAGCAAATTGATAACCTGATGAAGAACGACAGCCGCCCTTATTTTAATGCAGCTGCTTACTATCTTGAAAATGGAAAAGATTTAAATCAGGCTGTTGCATGGTTTGATAAAGCTATTGAGCAAAATCCAAAAGCGTTCTGGGTGTATTACCAAAAAGCAAGAGCACTTGCAAAATTGGGAAAGAAAGCTGAAGCAATGGCTGTTTCTCAAAAATCAATGGAACTGGCTAAAGAAGCAAAGAATGATGATTATGTTGCATTGAACGAAAAATTGCAGAAAGAATTGAAATAACATTTTCGCCAATAAATGTTGAACCCCGCTAAAAGCGGGGTTCTTTATTATTTAACGATTACGTAGGAAGCTGGTAAATTTACCGGTGAAACTGTTAAACTGTTATGCTTTATAAAGCTGTAATTACTGAGGTCACAACACTCATTCACATTTTTATTATATCGGAAATATAAAGAATCAGTAATAGTACCATTCAATTGCACATAATAAACGGCATACTTTTCGTCCACATTAAAACCCGTTAACGCAAGCGTATCACCTGAGTAATTGAAAAAACGAGGTACACTTTCAATTGTGGATGAATTCACCCTTTTGGCATTGATGCGTAGCTGGGCACTGTCATATACCTTAAATGTACCTGTAAGCAAATCTTTTTTGGCCGAATTTGTAATTCTGAAAGCAAAAAATGGAGGTATTGCATTGGGACAAGCTGCATCTCTACAACTTTTTCCACATCCCTGAGAAAAAATAATAGCCGCTAAAGCCAATGAAGCAAAAAGTACTTTTTTCATAGTGCGAAGGTAATTGGTTTGTTTTAAAACTGGGAATCGCAAAAATGTTAAACATTCTTAAGATCCTGTTGCGTTTGTTTTCGTTGCTTTTGTTTGTAAAACCATTTGAAATAATAAAGAAAGTACAATAACTGCCAATGCACCAATTACATTCAGCCACAAAAACGAAACAATTTTTATATAATAAATTCCAATTACAATTGCCTCAGCCATAAGAGCTGCAAAGAATACAGCATGCCCCTGTACACGTTTTAAATAAAATGCAACAAGAAAAATACCCAATATAGTTCCGTAAAACCAACTGCCTAAAATATTTACGGCTTCTATCAAACTATTTCCAAGACTGTAACTAAAGAAGGCTACTATTATGCAAAACAAACCCCAAATCAGCGTATAGAACTTCCCCCACCGGTATTCCTGTTCCGGGCTTAAGTCCTTCGAGGAAAACTTTTTATGAAAATCAATCATAGTACAAGAAGCCAGCGAGTTCAATGCCGCAGCAATGCTGCCCCATGCAGCTAAGAAGATGATAGCAATGATTAAACCCACCAATCCTGTTGGTAAAACATCACTCACAAAATAAAGAAACACATAGTTGGCATCTTTGGTATCAGCACCGGGACTGGCTTTTGCAATCAGATCTTTTACTTGTTTACGAATGGTATTGCTCTCTGCTTCCTGATTTTGTAATTGTGTTCGGTACTCATTAATCTTTGTATCATTCTTTTCTTTAACAGCAACAGACAACGCTGCTACTGTTTTCAATTTACTCTGCTGCAGCAACACATATTTTGATTCAGCAGCAGAATAAGCACCAGCATAACTGCTTTTCAACACCGTTTCTTCCTGTAACTTGTTAAATGATAAAGGCGCACTGAAGAATGCATAATATGCAAACACCAAACATCCAATCAATAGTATGCAAAACTGTAATGGAATTTTTACCAGTCCGTTCATCAACAATCCCAGACGGCTTTCCCTTGTATCCTTGGCCGTTAAATACCTGCCCACCTGGCTTTGATCCGTTCCAAAATAGCTGAGCGATAAAAAGAAGCCACCAATAATACCACTGAACAAATTGTATTTATCAGTCCAGTTAAATCCGGTTTCAGTAAAGCCAGTAGTTATGGCATTCATCTTTCCTGCTTTACCTGCGATTTGTAATGCGTCAGTAAAGCCCACACCATTCGGTAATGATTTTAACGCATACCATCCTGCCAAAAACATAGCTATGTAAATAATGATGAATTGCAGTTGTTGTGTATAAGCAACTGCTTTGGCACCACCTGTTACAGTATAAATAATAAGCAATCCGCCCATCACCATATTCGTAACATAAATATCCCATCCCATCATGCTGTGCAGTATCAATGATGGCGCAAGAATACTGATGCCTGTACTCAATCCTCTTGAAAATAAAAAAAGAAATGAAGTGAGTGTTCTTGTTTTTAAATCAAAACGTGTTTCTAAAAATTCATAAGCTGTAAAAACTTTGAGTTTATTAAACAGCGGCACAAACGTAATACTCACGACAATCATGGCCAGTGGCAAACCGAAATAATTT
>JBKCJY010000405.1:0-3068 GCA_046301455.1 Chitinophagaceae bacterium
TGAGGAGTTGATGTAATGATTTTTGTAGTTCATATCATTATCAAAACTGGCAATCTTTTCTCTTTATCTTTGCCCCCCACAACGTTTGCTGATGAACAGATATTATTTTGACAGCGCTGCTACTACTGCCCTTGATCCACAGGTGCTGGAAGCCATGATGCCTTTTTTGGAAAACAAATACGGCAACCCATCTTCTATTTATAGTTATGGAAGGGAAACAAGACTGGCCATTGAAAATGCACGTAAGAGTGTAGCTAAAATTCTTAATGCACATCCTGCAGAAATCTTTTTCACCAGTTGCGGTACAGAGAGCAGTAACACGGCTATCACCGGCTCTGTTCGTGATCTTGGTTGCAAACGCATCATCACTTCACCCATTGAACATCATGCAACTTTGCACACTGTTGAATATTTAGATCACCGTGATGAAGCCAAAGTGAGCTATGTAAATATTTTATCCGATGGTCATATTGATATGAATCATTTGGCTGAACTTCTTGCAGCAAGCGATGAAAAAACATTGGTTACTTTAATGCATGCCAATAATGAAATCGGCAATATCACTGATATCCATGCGGTAGGAGAGTTGTGTGTGCAGCATGGCGCTATCTTTCATTCAGACTGTGTGCAAACAGTGGGGCATTTTAACTTTGATCTTCGTAATACACCTGTTCACTTCATCAGCGGAAGCGCCCATAAATTTCACGGGCCAAAAGGCTCTGGTCTTTTGTACATCAATGAAAATGTACACATCAAACCTTATGTGCATGGTGGCGGACAGGAACGCAACATGCGTGCAGGTACAGAGAATGTATATGGTATTGTTGGTTTTGCAAAAGCATTGGAGCTTGCAACAACACACTTTGAAACAGAGAGCACCTACATCCGAGGCCTCAAGTTCTATTTGATGGAACAATTGCAGCAGCAGTTGACTGATATAGATTTTAACGGCGATGCTGCAGGTAATTGCAATTATACCGTATTAAATGTAAGTTTTCCAAAATCAGAAAAAAGTGAAATGCTGTTGATGAATTTGGATATGGCAGGCATTTGTGCAAGTGGCGGAAGTGCCTGCACAAGTGGTGCGCAACAAGGCTCGCATGTTATTCGTGCTTTTAATAATGATCCCAATCGTATTCCTGTGCGTTTCAGTTTTTCCAAGTTTAATACAAAGGAAGAAGTGGATGCGCTGGTGGCAAAGTTGAAGGAGTTGATTTAACCTTTCTCAACGTTATTCAACTGTTAGGAGAAGAGACAACTTCAATTGCCTGACTGCTGCCAAGAAGAAAGGAGGGATGAAATCCCGGAAGTTTTCGGGAGCAAATAGGCTCCTTTGTATGCAATTCAAACCTTAACCAAAATTGTTTCTTTTCAACACCGCAACGGTGCAATCTCATCTTTCTTTCTGATACCCGTCATTTCTTAAAAGGCAATTGCTTACCAACTTAGTTCCAAAATTTAAACTATGGCAACCCGCAGACAATTCGTAAAAGATGGTCTGTTTACAACGGCAGGCGTCTTACTGGCAACAGAAGGAATTTCAGCATTTGGTATAGGCCAGCAACCAAAAGTAATCATCATCGGCGCAGGATTTTCTGGTCTTGCTGCTGCTTATCAATTGAAAAAAAGAGGAATAGATGTAGTGGTACTTGAAGCACGCAACCGTGTAGGCGGGCGTGTTTATACTTATAACATGGATGCAAAAGAAAACCTCAATGTAGAGCTTGGTGGTGAGTGGATTTCAAAATCACAAAAACGCATATTGGGCTTGTGTGATGAACTCGGCTTGTTGTTGCAGGATAATTTATTACAGGCACACTTGCATTACAAAAATCAATACTTCAAACCATTTGAATGGAGCCAAAGTCCTGAATGGCAAAAGAAACTTTCAAAATTGAAAATGGATTTTGTGGATTTGAGTGTGGATGATCAGAATGAACTGGATAAGTTAGACTGGTGGCGTTACTTACTCAACAATGGATGTGATGGTAGAGACTTGGATATTCAAAACCTGATTGACAGTATTGATTTTGGCGAAAGCATTCGCCAGGTTTCAGCATATGCAGCAATGCAACATTTTACAACCGTAGCACAACGTAAAGAGCTCCCTTATAAAATTGTAGGTGGTAATGGAAAATTGGCTGATGCGTTGGCAGCAAAAGTGGGAAGTGAACATGTAAAGCTGAATCATAAGGTGCTTCGCATTGAGCAAAGCGGTAAAGTAAAAGTTACATGCACCAATGGTGCTGTGTTTGAAGCTGATAAACTCATTTGCACAACACCAACACAGGCTATGAAGAATATTCAATGGCTTCCGAAATTGCCTGTTGATAAAGTGGAGGCTATTGATGAATTGCAATATGGACGTGTAAATAAAAACCTGATGCTCTTTACCAACCGTTTTTGGAAAGATGAGCGGTTTGATATTGTAACAGACTCCACTGCACATTTTATTTATCATGGAGGCAAAGATCAAAAATCTACCAAAGGTGTTTTAATTTCTTATGCAGCTGGTGATAAAGGTGATGTGATTGCTAAGCAAAATGATGCAAGTCGTGCAGTGCTCATGCAGCAGGCCTTATTGCCTGTTTTTGGGAATATTCGTCCGCTTATGGAAAAACAATTCAGTTATTATTGGGGTGATGATGAATTTTCAAAAGGAGCATACAGTATTTACAGACCGGGCCAATGGTTCCGTTTACGTCCTGTGTTGCAAAAGCCTTTTATCAATACGTATTTCGCAGGTGAACATATTGCAGATTTGCAGGCAAGTATGGAAGGGGCAGTGGTTACTGGTGAGAATGCAGCGGCTATGATATGAGCAGAGTGTATAGTCGTTAGACGGTAGTGGTTAGTAAAAAAGTAAACCCTGTAAGCATGAACTTGCAGGGTTTTTTATGATCCCGTTTTTCTCTTTAATGGATGACTATTTGTTTTTTTAGTGTGCCTTCATTGGTGCGCATGAGTATGAAATAAGTTCCTTTTTGAAGTGTGGCAGCATTAAAAGGCAATGTAATTTCTCCGGGTTGCAAATTCCTATCCATAAGCTTTTGAACCATTTTACCATT
>JBKCJY010000406.1:0-9299 GCA_046301455.1 Chitinophagaceae bacterium
ATTTCTTTTGCTGATACAATTCATCCAACAACTGAAGTTGTTTTTTATAAGTATAACGCTGACGAACAACAAACAAACTGGCATCAGCAAAATTGGAGAGTGTAAGTGAATCACTTACAAGTCCCACAGGTGCGGTATCAACAACCACTACATCAAAAGCATCTTTTAAATATTCAAATAGCTCTTTAATTTTTGGATCAAGCAAAAGCTCTGAAGGATTGGGTGGTGTGGGTCCGCAACCAACAACATAAAGATTATCGGTTTCAGGAACTTTTACCGGAAGTTCTTCTGCTTTCACTTTACCTACAACAAAATGCGTAATACCAAATGTCCTTTGCAAACCAAGACCGCTTAATACTTTAGGTTTACGTAAGTCAAATTCCAATAACACTGTTTTCTTTCCGGTTAATGCAATGGATGCTGCAAGATTGGTAGCAGCAAATGATTTACCCTCACCACTGAATGATGAAGTGATCAGTATTACAGGTGTTCGATCCCGCTTAAGCAGGTACTGCAAATTGGATCGAATAATCCGGAACTGTTCTGCAAGAATGGTTCTGCTGTTTTTTACAACAACCAGTGTTTGTGGTTTGTCATTATGACCCAACTCGCCAATGATGGGTATTTTTGTATACTTAATAATATCATTCTTCGTTGTAACCCTATCATTCATCATATCTCTCACGAGAATAATAATTACAGGTATTAATATTCCAAAGAAAATGGCAAGCATATAGGCGTTCTTGCGTTTGGGCAGAAAAGGTTCGCCTCCGCCTTCTGCTTCTGCAAACACTCTTGAATTGGAAACAACCGATGCTAATTGAATGCCCGTTTCTTCTCTTTTTTGCAGCAGGTAGGTAAAGAGTTCGTTCTTGATTGCCTGCTGCCGTTTTATTTCTCTGATCTGACTTTCTTTTTCCGGCAGTTCAAAAATCTCCCCTTTAGCTGTTTTGTTTTTCTTATACAGTTCATCTCTGGTTATAACATAAGATTGCTTAACAGTTTTAAGGTTGTCTATAATCCCGTTTCTTGTTTTTTCAAGATTATAATCAAGTTCTTTAATTACAGGGCTGGTGGGTTTACTTAACCTCAGTTCATTTCCCTTTTTTATAATTAATCGATTGTACTCAGAAACCAGGTAACTTAATGTAGGATCAGCAAGAAATAAAGTAGAAGGTATGAGACTGTCACGGTTTCGTTTACTTTGTATATACTCATCCAGCAAATCAAGCACTTTAATTTGTACCTCCTGCCTGCGCAACTCTTCTTCAGTAGAATTAATACGGTCAAAATACATTTTTGACTGCTCTTCCATATCCAGAAACTGATTACGCTTTTTAAAATCCTGCAAATCACCTTCTACAATGCCCAATTCATTCTCCAGTTTATCCAGCCTGCTGTTTATAAAGTCAAGTGAGTTTTTTGAGATGCGGCTTTTATCCAGCACATTATAAGTGCCATACTCATTCATGATCTGGTTTAAAATGGCTTTCCCCTTTTCTGGATTTAATGTACTTAATGATAAATTAAGCACACTTGAGTTTCTGCTTTTTTGAGAGATGGCAAGGCTGCCGCTTATTTCACCCGCTACACTTTTTGAAGGTTTCCATGCGTATGTAAATTTTCGCCCAGCATCAGCATCTAAATTTTCAGATCCCGGCACAATACGAAAAACCGAACCGTTTATTTCAATATTACTGTAAAACGGCCGCAGCTTTGTTTCTTTATTAAAAAGGTAGCCTTTGCTGCTTACAAGTTGAATATTAAATCCATAATTTGAAAGACTGTCATTTATTTTTACCACTTCAACATTAAAGGGTGTAAACTGGTACACTTCGCTGCTTCTTACTTTGCCATGTTCAATAAACACATTATTCAGATGAAGTGTTTCTACTACCCGGCTAAGGAATTCTTTTGAACGCATCAGTTCAATTTCATCTTCCATATTAATTTTATCAACCTGGTTAAATACACTCGAAAATTTCTCATTGCCTTTTATATTCGCTGCATTCTCCACTTTTACAATCATACTGGAACTTACACTGTAAATGGGAGTGGCCCATCTTAAATAGGCCCAGGCAGTAATTAATGCTGCGCCTAATGCAAAAAAGAACAATGGAAGATTGGAAATATATTTAAAGAGAATATCCTTAAAGGTTAATATCCGACCTTCGTTATCGTTTTGAAATACCTGCTCGTTAGTAGTTTGGCTCATTATTAAAATACTGAGATTAGAATTACAATTAAATTCACCAGGCTTAAACCAAAGCTGATGATCTGTGCGTTTTTGGAAAATGACTGATCCTGCGTCACAATTAAACGGTCAGTTGGTTTTACATACACCACATCATTTTGTTTGAGGTAATAATTGGGAGAATTTAAAAACACCCCATTGGTTAAATCAATAGTATGCAACGTTCTTTTTCCGTTTTGCTCACGCATCAATAATACATGTTTTAAATCACCTCCCGGAGCAACACCACCCACTTCACCTAAAGCCTGCAAAAAAGAAATACGCTCACTTTCAAACGTTTTTCTTCCCTGCTGCGCCACCATTCCAAGAAATGTAACTGAAAAATTCATGTACCTGATGTTTACAATAGGATCTTCATTAACATATTCTGATGCACGTTTGATGATTTCTTTTTCTAATTGTTGTTTGGTAAGTCCGTCTGCATGTATAATACCGAGCAAAGGCAACTTTATATCCCCGGTAGTAATATCAACAAGATATCCTTCTGAACCTGGGGCAGATGTTGCAGCACCCCCTCCGCTTGCTTGGGTTGAGCTTGAAACACCACTGGAATAATTCTGACTAAACAGTTGGTTGGCAGATGGGCTTTTTGATGAAATGGTGATATGCAGCAAATCACCTTTTTGTATGATGGGCTCACTTAAAAAATACTCATTGAGTTTGGCCGTATCCAGGCCCTCATTAAAATAAACCAATTCTTTACGCAGTTTTTCAGGTGAAACACAGGAGCTGAATAAACCTGCACAAAAAATGGAAGCCAACACAAATTTGAGTACTTTCATCTGTTTATCTGATTTAATTAATTGTTGTAACGTTTAAAGAGGTATTTTATTCCTTACAGTTTCAAGATTGGTTTTATCGAATTTGGCTGTTAGTTCATAACCAAGGCTTTCCAATAAAACATACACCCTGTTGTTTACTACTTTTATCACTTCGCCTTCGGTATCCATCAGCACACCCGTTTTTACACGAACCCTCTCACCTGCTTTTACTTTAACAGGTTTGGCTTCCACTTCTTCATACTCATTCAGGAACTTTTTAATGATTTCAATTTCAGATTCCCTTACCTCTGCCGGTTTGCCTAACCAATATACAAAGTTTACCACCCCATCCGTAAGACGTACCCTTGTTTTTTCCTCTTCAGTAACCTTTACAAACACATAGGACTTGAACAAAGGCTCTTCAATTACCTTATACCGGTCGCTCCAGCGGCGGCGCACTTTGGTATGCGGGCAATAGAGTTCCAATCCCTTTTTTTCAATTTGGGCCGACACCTTTTTTTCCCACCGGGGCTTGGTATAAACTGCATACCATTTTTTCTCGTTACTCATCATTTCGGCAAAAGCTTCGCCACCTCAGTCACATTTTTTATAAAAAACTGAGTAATTATTTAAAAATTCAAATAAAAAAGGGCAAACAAGCCACAAAGGCTCATTTACCCTGCCTAACTATGTTAAACCCAATAGGGTTTGTTGTTCAAATATTAAGGTATAGCTATCTCTCATATATACACTCCAACCCTGCTCATGCGTGTGCAAAGATATGAATTTAAGGGCCTTGCAGGGTTTAAAACTGTGGTTCATGGTTACTCTATTCCCACTTTTTAAGTACAAGCCGCAATATAGTTGATGAAGGGGAAACGCTGAAAAATTAATCTGCTTGTTTATCCATATGTTCAGCCACAAAGAAAGAGTCTTTTATTACATTTAAACCTTAAAACTATTGCCGTGCAACAACGTTTCTACTCACTTGATGTTTTTAGAGGTGCTACAGTAGCATTAATGATCTTAGTTAATAATCCCGGCTCCTGGAGCCATATTTATGCGCCGTTGAAACATGCACCATGGCATGGGTGCACTCCAACTGACTTAGTTTTCCCGTTTTTTCTTTTTGCCGTAGGTAATGCCATGGCATTTGTAATGCCCAGGCTGCAATCTGGTGGTGATGGTATGTTCTGGAAAAAAGTAATCAAGCGAACGCTGCTCATTTTCGGCATAGGGTTGTTTTTAAACTGGAGCCCGTTTATCAAATGGAGCGGCGATAGCCTGGTGTTTAAACCATGGGAAACCGTACGAATAATGGGCGTGCTCCAAAGAATTGCACTTTGCTATTTTTTTGCTTCTGTGTTTGTGTACTATTTTAAACAGAAAGGCGCTTTTGTACTGAGTATGGTTTTACTTTTGTTTTACTGGCTGCTTTGTTTGTTCATGGGAAATGCTGCAGATCCATTTAGTTTAAAAGGATGGTTTGGAACCGAATATGATTTGGCAATTCTAGGTGAAAAACATTTGTACAAAGGCGAAGGTGTTCCGTTTGACCCCGAAGGATTGCTAAGCACATTTGCACCCATTGCACAGGTAATTCTTGGATACCTTGTTGGAGATTATATTCAAACAAAAGGTAAAACCCATGAAATGCTGAGTGGTTTGTTTACCGCAGGTGTAGTATTAACGCTCACTGGCTTTTGCTGGGATATGGTATTCCCAATCAACAAAAAAATATGGACCAGCTCTTATGTAATGTACACTACAGGGCTCGCCATCTTTACCATTGCTACGATGATTTACTTTATTGAATTTAAAAATGTCAAAGGATGGTGGGCGAAGTTTTTTGATGTGTTTGGGAAAAATCCCTTGTTCATTTTTGTACTGAGTGGTTTTTTACCAAGAGTAGTAGCACTATTTCGTATTCCCAATGGTGTGGCAGAAAACGGAACACCCAAATACCTGAGCGCCTTTAGCTGGTATTATGAAAAAATTTGCAAGCTCATTCCCGGTATTGCTGAAAATGGTTCTTTGTTCTATGCCATTAGCATGATAATAATGTACTGGGCTATTTGCTACTGGCTGGATAAAAAGAAGATTTACATCAAAGTATAATCAAATCAGTTTTCCCGCTTTTTCAATTTGTTCTTTGCTGCCCATTAAAATTAACCGCTCGCCTGCATTTACAAAATAAGTTGGCGTCGGGTTGAGGATGTATTCATTACTGTTTTTTACAGCCAGCAAGGTACAACCTGTTTCCACCCATAAATTGATATCGGCCAAAGCTCCGTTCTTGGTTGCAATCATTTCAATTAATTGAAAATGCTCATTGTTTCTTGTAGCCATTAAAGAAATCATCTCCTGCACATCAGGGTTAAGTACCAGTGTGGCCATTTGTGCACCACCAATTTTATCAGGCATAATTACATTATTGGCGCCTGCAATTTTTAGTTTACTCACACTGCTGTCCTGTGATGCACGGCTAATGATGGTTACATGAGCATTTAATTGCCTTGCTGTTAAAACTGTAAACAAATTATCTGCATCAATCGGCATCGTAGCAATGATGGCACGTGCATGTGCAATACCCGCCTCTTTCAACGTTTCATCTTTTGTGGCATCGCCTTTCATAAAGAAAGGAACTTCAAAAGGTAAATCATCAGGCAGTGTATTTTTTTCCTCCACCACCACAAAAGGAATTCCGTTTGCTGAAAGTACATGAGCGCTCTCCGCACCATTGCGGCCAAAGCCGCAAACAATTACATGGTTACGCAATTGCTGAATAGCATTGTCCATTTTCATTTGTTTATAAGTTCGTATAAACTCACCATCAAGCAAATAACGGGTGAGGTAAGTTACAAAGAAGGTAAAGGCACCAATATTGATAAGAATGATAAAGATGGTAAAGGCACGGCCAGCATCTGAAAGCGGGTGCACTTCCATATAACCTACTGTGCCAACAGTAATAACGGTCATATACAGTGCATCAAAAAAGGAATAGCCTTCAATAAGCATGTAGCCAAACACGCCAACCATTAACAGCACAACAAATAATGCTAATGGTAAGATGAGCCCGCTGAAATATCGTAACCGTTTTAACCAATACATGCTTAAAAATAAGTAACCTTGCAATGAATGCAAAGCAACATTAAAGAATAAGTTGTTTTTTATTTTTTGATACCAACAAAAATGATTTTATGATCAGGTTGCCAATATATGTTTTCGCCGTGTTTTTCATTTGTGTTTTTATGGCCTGCTCTTCAACCGGCAAACTGGTAAAATCGTTTACCCAACAATATGCCTCCGACAGTGCCTTGACTAATGCCCATATTGGCGTAGCTGTTTTCGATGCTACGAATCAAAAACATATTTTTCAATACAACAGCAACAAATATTTTGTGCCGGCCAGTAATACTAAAATCCCTACACTCTACGCAGGCTTGAAATATCTGGGTAAGCAATTGCCCGGTTTGATGGTTGAAGAAAGAACTGATTCCGTACTGATTACACCAACTGGCGACCCTACATTTTTACATAGTGATTACAGGCAACATCCTGTATTTGATTACCTCAAAACCCAGAACAAGCCCATTGCCGTTAACAGCAGCAACTGGAAAACAGATGCACTTGGCAGCGGATGGACATGGAATGATTACCTCGGCTATTACAGTGCGGAGCGAAGCCCGATGCCCATTTATGGTAATTATATTAAATGGATTCAGCAGAAAACAATAGAAACAGAAAATGGAAAAAAAGATACGGCTGTATTTATTATTACCAAACCGGAGATTAACTGGCCTATGACTTTTGCGCCTGATAAAGCAAGAAGTTTTGATGTATTTCGCCCACGTACTGAAAATACTTACACCGTAACCGAAGGCCGTGAGATGAAAGCTGAACTGGAAGTGCCTTTTGCTACCAACGGCGTTCAATCAACTCTGGAATTAATAAAAGATACCTTGCAAAAACAAATTACTGTTACAACTACTGCACTATCTCAACCAAAAATTATTTATTCGCAGGCTTCTGATTCTATGTTTAAACCATTGATGTACCGCAGTGATAATTTCTATGCCGAGCAAACATTAATGATGGTGAGTCAGCAATTGCTGGGCTATATGGATGAAGGGAGATTGATGGATTCTATTATCAAATCAGATTTTAAAGGTATGCCGCAACGCCCCCGCTGGGCCGATGGCAGCGGATTGAGCCGTTATAACCTATTTACTCCTGATGATTTGGTGTGGCTGCTTTTGAAAATGAAAGATGAGTTTGGTATGGAACGATTGAAAGCGCTTTTTGCTACAGGCAATACAGGAACACTGCGTAATTATTATAAAGAAGAAAACGGTTTTATTTATGCCAAAACCGGAACGCTGAGTGGTGTGGTGGCACTGAGCGGCTATTTATATACCAATAAAAATAATTTATTGGTGTTTTCATTCCTGGTAAATAATCATAATACTTCATCAACTGCTGTAAGAAGGGCGGTTGAAAAATACATCAAAGAGTTGAAGGCGAAGTATTGATGTTTTGAAAAAGCTACAAATTGCAAAAATTACACGAATTCTATACTACAATTGTTTATTCACCAGTTGAGTAATAGCAGAAAGCCTGTTGCCCCATTGGAAATTGAACCCTGAACGGAGCGCCGCAAAAACGCTCCCTCGTTTGCACAACAGCCGGTTACCAAAAATTTTCCTGCTCAGGCATCGCCCGAAATGTTTTGGGGAACTATTATATACGTTCCTTTTAAAAGAACCCTTGTTGCTGGAAACCTCCGTAAGTAAACAGCAATTAAAAACCCAAATCAAAAAACAATTATGAAAAAGGTTATGTACCCTCTCATCGCCCTTATTTTATTTTGGGCCTCCGGAGCCAATGCACAGACTGGAACAAATCCCTGTGCAGGAAAAGCAAATTTTCAGTTTACGGTTAACAATCTAACGGTAAACTTTTTTTCAATTACAACAAGCAATACAGAGCTGGTTCACCGCTGGCATTTTGGAGCAGGCAATGCAGGTTCAGATGCTGCCAATCCTGTGTTTACCTATAACGGACCGGGCATTTACAAAGTAACGCACTACATAAAAGACCTTGTGCGTAATTGCTACGACTCTGCGGTAAAAGAAATACGTGTTGGAAATATTTGCGAATTGTTTACACCAAAATTTGAATGGGCAAAAGATTCAGCAAATCCAGCACGCATTAAATTTTACAATGTATCGCAACCCAATCCTCCGCCAAGCGGTGTAACTTTTAAGTGGAGCTTTGGTGATGGCAATTCTTCATTGGATCATTCACCTGTTCATATTTATCAGCAACCAGGTGAGTATGAAGTGTGTTTGATTATGCGTATTGATGGCGTGTGCGAAAAAAGATATTGTACAAAAGTTATAGTTCCCCCTCCATGTAATTTACAACCGAATTTTATTTGGGCTGCAGATGCAAATAATCCTTTAAAAATAAAATTCACCAATCAAACATTAACTACAACACCAAATGCTCAGTTAAGATTGAGTTTTGGTGATGTTACCGGCAGCAGTGAATGGAATCCTGTACATGCTTACAATCAGGCAGGTGTTTACACTGTTTGTTTGAAAATTTATATCAATAATACTTGTGTAAAAGAAATTTGCAAACAAGTAACAGTACGAGGATGTAACATTGAGCCCGGCTTTATATGGCAAATTGACAGCCTCTATCCATTACGAGGTGTGCAGTTTAGAAATACTACTGCAGCAACCATAGCACAACCACTTCGTGTACGTTGGGATTTTGGTGATGGTACTGAAAGCAACGAATGGAGTCCTTTCCATAAATATGAGAAGGCGGGTACATACAAGGTTTGTTTGAAGATTGCCTTCTTTGAAGGGTGCACAAAAGAAATTTGTAAAACAGTTGTGGTTCCTGAACCGCTGCCATGTGAACGACTGAGCAATTTTGAAATCCGATTAACATCAGAACCCAATACCATTAAAGCAGAAGCCGTTTATGTAAACAGTTCATTGAAATATGTATGGACTTTTGGAGACGGCACAGGAGCATTTACACCAGGCACTGATCATAAATATGCACGCCCGGGCAAGTACACTGTTTGCTTAACCGTTTATCGTGGTGAAAACTGTGCATCTACTACTTGTAAAGAAATAACAGTAGGACCACTGCCTTGCTCATTAACAAATGTGAAGTATGAATACCAGCGATTGAACAGTGTGGGTAATGTGATTCAATTCAAAGCAGTAAGTAATCAACCCATCCTTTCGCAACGTTGGACCATT
>JBKCJY010000407.1:0-1494 GCA_046301455.1 Chitinophagaceae bacterium
GCATCATCCCGATCTATTTATGGTGAAGGAAAGTATTTATCTGAAAAGAAGGGTATTGTTTATCCTGAAGCAAGAAAACAAGAGTATTTAGATAAAGGTGTTTTTGAATTGTTTGGCGATGATGAAACAGACCAGTTACAACTTTTGCCAACCGATGAGACTTCAAAGATTCATCCGTCTAGTATTTATGGTATTACAAAACAAAACCAGGAGCAAATGGTACTTGTGGCCTGTGCAGCCAAAAATATTTCGGCTGTAGCTTTCAGGTATCAAAACGTATATGGGCCAGGGCAATCATTAAAAAACCCATATACCGGTATCTTATCAATCTTTTCTACACAAATAAGAAATGGATTGCCCATAAATATTTTTGAAGATGGAAAAGAAAGCCGTGATTTTGTTTTTATCGATGATGTAACAGATGCAACAATTGCTGGGATTGAAAATAATATTGCTACTGCAGTTTATAATGTTGGAAGTGGTGTGCCTACCACAGTGCTTGAAGTGGCCAATGAGCTCACGAAGAATTATAATATACAGGTACCGCTTACAGTTACTGGTAATTACAGAATTGGTGATATACGTCATAATTATGCTGATTTGAGCCTTATACAAAGAGAACTGGGTTTTCAACCAAAGTATTCTTTTAAAGAAGGCCTTAAACATTTTTGTGATTGGGTAATGAAACAACCTTCCGAAACAAGTAATTATAATGACTCTTTAGATGAGATGAAAAGCAAGGGCTTGTTAAAATAAGCATTCATGTTAATTTCAATTTGTATACCTGCATATCATAGTGGCGAAAAACTGGATCGTTTGCTCAACTCCATTCAAGCACAAACATTCACTAATTATGAAATTATTATAAGTGATGACAGCAGAGATAACAGCATAGAACTTTTAATTCAAGAAAAATACCAACATCTGCCTGTCAGGTATTATCATAACGAACAGGCTTTAGGAACTCCTGCAAACTGGAATCACGCAGTTGAAAAAACAACAGGCGACTGGATAAAAATTATGCATCATGATGATTGGTTTCGGCATGATTATTCATTACAACGGTTTACAGATACTGTAAATGAAAATCCTGATGCTGCTTTTATTTTTTCAGCTTTCAGAAATGTGTATCTTGATAAAGGTACTACTGAAGAATTCTTTTGCTCCAGGTATGAGATTTTTTTATTGCGTTTAAGCTATCTTAACTTATTTAAAACATTTATGGGCAATCCGAGTTGCACGCTTATCAGCAGTAAATGCAAACCTTACAGCTATGATAAAAAGTTTAAATGGCTTATCGATTTTGACTTTTATACAAGCTTGTTTAAAACAGGGATTAAATTTGGTTACCTAGATGAGGCTGTAGTTGATGTGGGTATGCACTCCGGTCAGGTTACTGCTTTTGTGTTCAGAAATGCAAGTGTTGAAATTCCTGAAAGTATTGGATTGCTTGAGAAGCACGGAGCTGGTATTCTTAAGAATATTTATGTTTAT
>JBKCJY010000408.1:0-1139 GCA_046301455.1 Chitinophagaceae bacterium
AAAATAAGTAACTTGTATTTCACGGGTCAACTAACTGTTCCGGGTCCTGGAGTTCCTCCATCGTTAATAAGTGGTGAAGTGGTAGCAGGGTTGGTTCACAAAGAATTTAAACATTGATAAGGTATGATGCAATTGTTTCATGAAGTAAGTCAACTGTGCAGCCGTGTTACCACGGAGCGGTACAGTACTTCTTTCTCTTCATCTATCCGCTTGCTGCATCAGGATTTAAGGCAGCCTATTCATAACATTTATGGTTTTGTTCGTTTTGCTGATGAAATTGTAGATACATTTCATTCATATGATAAAGATGAACTCCTTCGTGAGTTTAAAAAGGAAACCTATGATGCTATTGAGCGTGGTATCAGCCTTAATCCCATACTCCACAGTTTCCAAATTACCGTTAATGAATATAAGATTGATCATGCTCTGATTGAAGCATTTTTCAACAGCATGGAAATGGATCTGGATAAAAAGCAATACAATCATCAATCATACAACGAATACATTTACGGAAGTGCAGAAGTTGTTGGATTGATGTGCTTATATGTTTTTTTAGAAGGTAATGTAAACGAATATGAAAAGTTGAAACCTTCAGCACAATCATTGGGCGCTGCATTTCAAAAGGTAAATTTTTTGAGGGATGTAAAAGCAGATTATGCTGCATTGAACCGCACTTATTTTCCCGATCTTGATTTTGCAAATTTTACACCACGTCAAAAAGCAGAGATAGAAGCAGATATTCAAAAAGATTTTGACCATGCTTATGAAGGTATTTTACAATTACCGATGAAAGCAAGGTTTGGTGTATATGTGGCGTATAAATATTATTTGTCTCTTTTCAGAAAAATCAAAAAACTGCAACCTGCAAAAATCATGAATGAACGTGTGCGTATTCCAAATTACGGAAAAGCAATGATTTTGCTGCGTGCAGGTGTACGAAACTCATTGAACATCATGTAACAGTGATGTAGCGAAAAACCAATTAGTTCCGCCGGCGTAAAATAGCCGGCGTTGCTTTTTGAAGCAAGAGCAACGTAGTCATAAAAAAATAAAATCTGTAATTAAAGAACTCTTCTAATTTTACAATATGCAGCAAGTTATTTTGGTAAACGAACAGGATGAAGCGATTGGTGTAATGG
>JBKCJY010000409.1:0-5995 GCA_046301455.1 Chitinophagaceae bacterium
GATTTTGTTAAGCAATTAAAAGAAGTGCATCCGAATCTTACAGGCAATGAATTAAAGTTATGTACTTACCTGCGCATGAATCTTTCTACCAAAGAAATTGCACAGTTGATGAATATTTCTGTACGTGGTGTGGAAATCAGCCGTTACCGTCTTCGTAAAAAACTGGGGCTTGGATCTGAAGTAAGTTTGTTTGATTATTTACTTAAGTTAACAGCAACTACTTAATGGTTCCATTTTTATTCAATCAAAAAGAAATTCAGTTCATTGTTTGTCAATTGCAAGTTGGCGTAAAATAAAGTGAGCCGCTTTTCAGATAAATAAAAGCGGCTCACTTTTCTTTAAGATTCGATCGCATTTTTTATACTTTCACTTTCTTCCACTTACCCCGTTTAAAAAAGTAAATTGCAACCAATGTCAATAATGTTTCTGCTATAGGTACTGCTGCAAAAGCGCCGGTTGTTTTCCAATCCAATACGTTGGCCAAAAAATAAGCAAATGGAATTTGAAATACCCAAAAACAAAAAAAGCTGATGTAAGTAGGAGTTTTAGTATCACCCGCACCATTTAGTGCAGCCATCATTACCATTCCTACTCCATAAAAAATATAAGCACTGCCAATAATTCGCAAAGCCATTACTCCATATCTTAATACTACAGGTTCGTTGGAAAATAAAGAAATAATAGGTTGTGAGAAGAACAGCAACACTAACATTACAAAACCCATAAAGATGGCATTGTATTTTGCAGTGAGCATTACACTTTGCTCTGCACGTTTAGTATGGCCTGCTCCTAAGTTTTGTCCTACCAGTGTTGCTGCTGCATTACTCAAACCCCATGCAGGCAAAATAAAAAACACCACATTTCGGATAGCAATTTGATACCCTGCGCTTGCATCAGTACCGCCTGTTTCTGCAACTAACCTTGCCAATAAAATCCAACTTCCGCTGGCAATAATAAATTGTATTGTAGCAGGTGAAGCAATTTTGACAATGGAAGCAATCACTTCTTTATCAAACTTGAAATGACGCTTTTCAAACTTCAAAATACCACTGCCTTTAAACAAATGATAACATTGATAAGCAACGCCGGCGCTACGACCAATGACTGTAGCAATAGCAGCACCTTTTAAACCCAGCCCGAAATAATAAATTAGCAAAGGGCAAAGAACAATATTAATACCACTTGCAATCCACAAACTCTTCATGGCAATAGCTGCATCGCCCGCACCTCTGAAAATACCATTGATGATAAATAAAAATATTATGGCCGCACTCCCGCCAAACATGATTCTTGTAAAGATGGTTCCATCACGCACAACTGCTGCCGATGCACCCATTAAACACAACACATCGGCAGCAAACACAAATCCAAGAATGCTTAACACTACGGTTACCAACCCTGCAATAAGAATGGATTGTGCACCTGCATGTGAAGCCGCTTGCGGATTTTTTTCACCAATACGCCTTGCCACAACAGCAGTTGCAGCGGTACTTAAACCAATGGCAACAGAATAAACAAGGGTGATAACCGATTCAGTTAACCCTACAGTAGCTATTGCTGCAGATCCAAGTTTGCCGACAAAGAAAATATCAACTACCGCAAATACACTTTCTAGACTTAGTTCTAAAATCATGGGCACTGCCAGCAAAAACATCGCTTTGCGCAGGCTGCCCTGTGTATAGTCAAACTGCTCACCACGCAACGATTGTAAAATTGTTTCAATAAAATATGAAAATCTTGATTGACCAGGTTGATTCGTCATGAAATAAGATTAAAGGTTAAGTGAATGAGAAATGGGTCAGTGAGCGACCACATCAGGTAATTTTTATTTGTCTTGTAATAAGACGAATCAGAGCCTCATGTGCCTAATGAAAGAGGCCAAAGCTAAGGTTTTCATATGCAACACAAAAATGTGGTTCTGTACGGGCGGTTTCTATACCTGCAGGAAGGTTTTTTTATATCTTTCAGTGATTTATGCAAAACAAGTTTGTATTTTTAACATGTGGTGGCACAACATGAAAAGACTGTGCAACCTTTTATCTTTTTTACTCGATATTTTCAGCGAAACAGAAACTTTTATGAAACAGTTGATTTTAACCCTTACCTTATCTTGGGCTTTTGGCACAGCATGGAGCCAGGCACGCATTCCTGTAAATGACCCTGCCCCAACAACTAACAATAAACCCACTAACAATAATACTACCACAAACAATACAGTTACTAGTGGTGAACTGACGAAATATTCTGATCCCCAGGGCCGGTTTAGCATTGGCTATCCCACCAACTGGGCGTTTAATAGTGCACCTGAAAGTGCTGTGATAAAAATCACATCGCCTCTTGAAAAAGATGATGATAATTTCAGACAGAGTGTAAACCTGCAAATTGAACCCTACAGCTCAACTGTTGATGATTATGTAAATGCAAGCCTACCGGAATTGAAACGTCTCATGAAGAATTTTCGTGAAGTTTCATCCATGTATTTGAACCGCAATGGCGTTCGTTCATATGACATTGTTTATAAAGGAAAATACAACAACAGTGAAATTGAGTGGCAGGTAAAGCAATTATATGTGGTAACCAATGGCAAAGCATATATTCTTACTTATGTTTCCAAGGCTGATGAAAGGGATGCTTTTGAAACTACAGCCAATAAAATTTTCAACTCATTTAAATATTAATGAAGCGAATTGAAATAAAAAAACCCATCGAATGTTCGATGGGTTTTTTTATTAAATAGAGTTGATGCTTTTATTTTCTGCTGTTGAGTTTTGAAAGTAAACGCAGGATTTCTAGATACAACCACACAAGTGTAACCAGTAAGCCTGTTGCGCCAAACCATTCCATGTACTTGGGCATTCCCTGTTCAGACCCTTTTTCAATAAAATCAAAATCCAGCAAAAGATTTAAAGCGGCTAAAGCCACTACAAAAATCGAGAAGCCAATGCCTAGCAAAGAACCTTCATACAAAAATGCAGGTGCAGGTATTTTAAACAAAAATAACACCCATGTAATTAAATAGAAAAGTGCGAGCGATGCTGTGGCAATAATCAACACCCGTTTAAATGTATTGGTAACTCTTATGATTTGAAAACGGTAAACAAAAAACATGACGGCTGCAACTACCAGTGTAATCATTACTGCCTGGAATACGATGCCCGGATACTTTGTTTCAAACCGGTATTCATACATAGCAGAAATACTTCCTACAAATAACCCTTCCAGTAAAGCATATAAAGGTGCAAGAAAAGGAGACCACTGCTTTTTAAAAGCCATAATGATAATGACACCTAAACCCCCAAACACACTGATGAGCAGCATTGGGAGCGGATCTTGCCCGCCATAAAAAGAGTTCCATGAATACATTGCGGTACCCATCATGAGCAGTAATAAAAGACCAAACTTGTTCATAGTGCCACGAACAGTCATCATCTGGCTTTCATCACGTATGCCTTCAAATATTGTTCCCTGGAATGTTTTTTCACTAAGTACAGGGTTACTTGATTTAAACAGAGACATAGTATTTTATTTTTTTCAAATATACTTTATTGTTTTAAACCCGGGTAACGGCTCACAAATTGAACTCCGTAATCTTCCCTTGTTTTAACGAGACGAATAAATTTTTGCAGATGTGATGCATCAGCCGAATCAGCAAAAGATTGGTCATGCGTGAGCAATACAATATGCCCGGGCGTTTTTGTTTTTTGATGGTTGAGTAAACTATCTACCTGCTGAAACATTTCTTCACCGGTTTGTTTGAGCTTTAAAGAATCACTGGTATAAAACCATTCTGCATCCCAGCCAACAACAGTAAAACCGTTTTGATACAGTGAATCAGCAGCAGCCTTGCTTTGCTGAATGTCAGTTGAAGTGATCATAGGTGTGCGCCAAATATTACGGCCGGGCGTGCGTGCAATTGTTGTAGTAAGATGTAATGAATCATGGCATCGCTTAAAATCTGCAACCACTGCACTATCATTCGTATAAAAACTTGCAAATCGGTTGTGATTGGCATGAGTGTAACTGTGGTTGTAAATTTCAGCATAAGAACAACTCAATAAACTATCCCATTGCTGTTGCTGCCATGTACTTCCGTACACATGCTCACCCACTACAAAAAAACTCACAGGAAATTGCTCATCGTTCACCACACGAAGTACTTGAGAGGTTCCTTTGTTGGGCCCATCATCAAATGTGATGTAAATGGTTTTCTTTTTCTTGGGCTTTTGCTTTACTGTTTGTTTTGCTGTACTGTCAGGCAAAGAAATTTTCATTTGCTTACGCTCTTCTTGTGGATTAAGCGGCGGGTTACAGGCAAAGAAAAAAATGATGATAAAAATGGTAGGATTCAAATACTGAGCACTTCTTTCAGGCTCGCCCTCATCGTCGGGAGACGATGATAATGTTGATGTCATAAAATTTTTTGTTGCTTTTGATTTGCAATGTGAAGATAGCAGCAACAAAAAGCTGTTTGCAACTTTGTTTGGTTAAAGAATTTGTAAATAAAGATTTAAAAAGAAGTTGCCGGTTACATGATTTTGGTTAATGGTTATTAAAAGCACTCCTTTTGTATTTCAGGATATCAATTATTTGTAACCTCTTACTTGTAACCGCAAACCTGCAACAGTTTTTTAAACTGCCTTTGTATCTCCACCTTCCTTCTTCTTTAACAAATCATTGAAGAAATTCTCCGCTTCGCTCATGTAATCTTTCATGTTTTCAGCGCCTTTAGTTTTGAGTTCTTCAAAATAATCGCCGGCTTTGTCTGCTGCTTTTTCGGCTTCGTCTTTGAGGTTATTGGCCTTTGCTTTTAAATCAGCATACATTTTTTCTTTTTCTTCATCTGTCATGCTGTTGTATTTGAAGAGGGCATAACCGGCGGCGGCTCCCAGTAAAAATGTAGCGATGTGTTTAGGGTTGACCATAATTATATGTTTTTAAAAAAGAAAGGTTCAATTGCTGTGCCGAAGAAGGTGAGGTGACAAGAATGCAGGATTAAGGGCTAAATAAAAAATAATAGCACATCGTCTGATTGAAGCACCACAATAAGCCCGGCTTAATTTATCTGTTCACCATAGTCCCGATTGAAGCGGCATGCCGTAACGCAGTGATGGCATACAGCGGAAAGCGGGAAACAACAGTCAGGCTTTGTACTGATGGTGATGCTCCTGAAAAAAATCTTTGTTCTTTTATTTCGCATTGAGAAAATTCATAGATTGAGGCATCGTAAATTTGCAATATGTCTAAAACACAAGAATTACTGAGTGATGTAGTTATCAAATTTGCCGGAGATAGCGGCGATGGTATGCAGTTAACGGGCAGCCAGTTTACCAATAATACTGCTATGATGGGTATTGACCTTGCCACGTTTCCTGATTTTCCGGCAGAGATACGTGCTCCGCAGGGAACATTGCCGGGCGTAAGTGGTTTTCAGCTTCGCTTTAGCAGCGACCGTGTGTTTACTCCCGGTGATGCATGTGATGTGCTGGTGGCTATGAATGCGGCTGCATTAAAAACAAACCTCACTGCATTAAAGAAAGGCGGAAAAATTATTGCCAATACCGATGGCTTTGATGCTAAGAATTTACGATTGGCAAATTATCCTGAAGGTGAAAACCCGTTGGAGAATAACAGTCTTGAAAACTACACGGTGATTAAAATGGATGTAACCAAGATGACCCGTGAAGCACTGGCTGATATGACGATGGGTATGAAAGAAAAAGACCGTGCAAAAAATATGTTTGTGCTGGGCTTTTTGTACTGGATGTACAATCGTGATATGGAGAACACCATCAGCTTTTTGAAAGATAAGTTTGGCAAAAAGCCTGATATTTTTGAGAGCAATGTGCGTGTGCTTAAAGCAGGTTACAATTTTGGTGATACGACTGAAACATTCACTACCACTTATAAAGTTGAGAAAGCAAAGATGGAGCCCGGTGTGTATCGCAGCATTATGGGCAACCAGGCTGTGAGTTATGGTTTGATTGCTGCTTCGCAA
>JBKCJY010000410.1:0-2411 GCA_046301455.1 Chitinophagaceae bacterium
TAAATGCTGTGGTTCAGTAATAGTTATCGATTGGCCATAGAGCTCAGCCAGTTGTGCAGGAGTAAATTTGAGTCCGTTTAAATCCATCCGTTTGTAAATTACTTGATTAACAGTTGGTAGTATTTTCGTTTCTTTGCCAAAAATAACGAAGTATGACGACTACAGCCGGGATAACCGTATCAAAAGCTGAAACCAGTAAGCTCAACAGCCTGGAACTTGAAAACATACCCTTTGGAAAATATTTTTCCGATCATATGCTGGAAGCGGATTATGAAAACGGTGAATGGAAAGTTGCTGAAATAAAACCTTACCAGCCTTTACTGGTATCGCCATCCAATGCTGCATGGCATTATGGCCAATCAATTTTTGAAGGGATAAAAGCATTTAAACATGAAAACGGGGATGCTTTTATTTTTCGCCCGCATGATAATTTCAAACGTTTTAATATTTCTGCAGAGCGTATGCAAATGCCGCATGTGCCCGAAGAAATTTTTATGGAAGGCATGCGCAAACTGATTGAGCTGGATAAAAGCTGGATTCCCCAGCGTAAAGATCATTCTTTATACATCCGCCCTTTTATGATTGCAACAGATGAAGTAATAGGAGTGAGGCCTAGTGAAAATTATAAGTTCATGATTATTTTAAGTCCGGCAGGGCCTTATTACAATACACCCATAAAAATTTATGTGGAAGAACAATATGTGCGTGCAGTACCCGGAGGTGTTGGTTATGCAAAAGCCTCAGGCAATTATGCAGGTGCAATGTATCCTACTGCACAGGCAAGAGCGAAAGGCTACGATCAGGTGTTGTGGACTGATGCAATAGAACACAAATACCTGCAGGAGTTTGGTGTAATGAATGGTTTTGTAATTATTGGCAATACTGCAATTACGCCTGATTTGAAAGAAGGAACCATTCTTGCAGGTGTAACAAGAGACAGTGTAATGCAATTGCTGAAGGATATGGGTTTAACTGTTGAGGAGCGTCCTATCAGTATTGATGAAGTGATTGAAGCACACAAAGCAGGTACATTAAAAGAAGTATTTGGAACCGGTACTGCTGCTACAATTTCTTATGTAAAAGAATTGCGTTACAAAGATTATCAAATGTTTTTTGATACTGAAAACTATACGATTTCAACTGAAGTAAAACGCAGACTCACTGACATCAGAGAAGGAAAAGAAGCTGATGTGTATGAGTGGTTGTATAAGATTTAATGAATGAAATGAGAAATATAAAAGCGGCTCAGCAATGAGCCGCTTTTTTGTGTAGCTACAATTTTAGTATTCAGTTTTCATTGTGCGCGTTGTGCCATAACTAAGAGTTATGGCAAGACTGCAAGGTATACCGGTACACATAAATGGATTCCCAAAAGGGCACAAAACGGAACAAAACGGCACGTAATGGAATATAACGGAACATAACGGAACATAACGGATCAAAAAGGAACAAAAGGGAACACTTTTGCACAAACAGGGGAGTTAAGGTGGACGTAGACTGGACGCAAACCGGAGGCAAACAGGAAGCAAGGTGGGAGCAGCTATGAAGTTTATATCAGAAAGGTTAGCAGAAAAAAGTTTTCACAAAAAGAGACAAATTAAGAAGAAGTGTTTTTTACTCAGAAAACGGGTGAAAGGGAAAAGAACATAAGAAAGTTGTATTTCCGTTGTGTGGGAAGTTCCTTGCAAGAGACCTTGCTGCAAAGGAAAGTAAGCAGATGTATTTGAATGGTTCTATAAAATTTAATGTAGTATTTATTACTGTAAAAGGCGATTCATAATAACGAATCGTCTTTTATTATTATCTGATAAGATATACACTTCCATTTACAGGTATAATTCCACCATCGCCACACAATACCTGTGCACTATAGTTGTATAATCCGGGAGGTGCAGCCTGGCCATTTATTTTTCCATCCCAACCAAGTGAAGAATTGTTTGCATCAAAATAAGTTTTTTCAAACACTAAATTTCCCCAGCGGTTGTAAATGCGCATGTACATAATTGTTTGCAATCCTTTGCCAAGTATTGTAAACTTATCATTGAGATTATTACCGTCAGGCGTAAATGCATTGGGTACAAAAACATTTTCACGGCCACAGGTAACATTTACTTTAATGGTTCTTGTTGTTTCACATCCGCCAAGGTTTTTTGCACGTACACGGTAGCTTGTTGTTTTTAAAGGCCATGCTAACGGAATCAAACAATTGGTACAGGAAAGATTATAATTATTGAGCCAGAGTGCATTGGTTACATCAGTTGAAAAACGTGGATCAAGCCGGATAGTATCACCGCTGCTGATGGTGGTATCTTTCAATCCAATAACTGGATAATTATAAACTACTACAGGCACCAATAATGAATCACGGAAACAATTCAAACTATCAAAACCAACTACTTGATAAATAGTAG
>JBKCJY010000411.1:0-4597 GCA_046301455.1 Chitinophagaceae bacterium
GCAGCAGCAATACAAATCATACCACCTACAACCAAAGCCATTGGTTCAAATACTTTACCCGTCCAGCCCACAGCAATAAAAATTAAACAGGTGCCCATGAGTGTAGCAATGGTCATACCACTGATTGGATTATTGGATGAACCTATTAAACCAACAATACGGGAAGAAACCGTAACGAAGAATGCACCAAAAATTACAACCAGTAAACCCAATAATAATTTGCTGCCGATGCTATCGCCAGGCACTTGTGGTAAAACTGCCATTAATAGAATTAAAGCCAAACTGCCAAAGCCAACAATTTTAATATTTAGATCTCTTTCAGTTCTTTTAACCGAAAGAGCTTCGCCATCTTGTTTTTTTAGCGAACCAATACTTCCTTTAAAAGAAGAAATGATTGTTGGAATTGTTTTGATGAGCGTAATAAAACCACCTGCTGCTACTGCACCTGCGCCAATCTGACGAATGTATGCACGATAGATAGCAGTTGAATAATCGGCGAACGTATGAGTTATTGGATCCCAGCTTCCAGTGCTTGATGAACCTTTTGAGGCAATATCTGATATATAACCGAGCTTCACCAATTGTGCAGCAATTACATCTGGCGGAACTAATGATGCAAGTAAAGGAGTGAAAGCAAACCACGCAATAACACCACCTGCAACTAAAACACCACTGATTTTTGGCCCAATGATATAACCCACGCCCAAATACTCAGGAGTTATTTCACCACTTACTTTGGCTGATGGGAAAAATTTATTGACTTGTTTCGTCATCCAGAAAGGTGTTTCAGCAATTACGTGAAATATCTTTTGCATAATGGCATAAGCAAATGCAAAGCCCAATCCCATAAATGCAGTTTTTGCAAAATCACCGCCACGTTCCCCTGCTTTTAATACGCTGGCACAGGCAGTGCCTTCGGGATAGGGAAGTGTTCCGTGTTCTTTCACAATTAATGAACGACGTAATGGAATCATCATTAATGTTCCGAGAATGCCACCAAAAATGGCAAGGGTGAGAATGGTGAAGTAGTTAAAAAACTCAGCACTGCTTTTTTCACTCAAAAACAAAAAGCCCGGCAATGTAAATACTACACCTGCTGCAATACTTTCGCCTGCACTTCCTGTTGTTTGAATTATATTGTTTTCAAGAATGGTGGTTTTGAGTAACCTTCTTCCTAAAGTAATAGCTAATACTGCAATAGGAATAGAAGCACTTACTGTTAAACCGGCTTTCAATGCAAGATAAACGGTAGCTGCACCAAAGATGATTCCGAAAGCAGCGCCTACCAGTACACTTTTAACAGTGAACTCGGCCATCTTACTTTCATCGGGCACAAAGGGTTGAAATTTTTGTTCAGACATATGGCAGTTGATTTTTGAAAAAGGAAGGTAATAAAAAACCCCGATGAAAAAATTTCAACGGGGTTAGTATGAAATACATCAATGTTTATTTCTGAAAATCTTCCGTATGCATCATCTTCTGCAATCTTTTGGTTAAACCAAATAAAATTATCGATGCAACTCCAGCCATCACAAAAAACAAAATAAAGAACTCATAGTTATTCGTCATTTCATAACCGAGGAAGTGTGTTGTCTTCCCATCAGGATATAAAGCACTCAACACACCTGCTAATTTATTGGCAGCAGCATTTGCCAAAAACCAAACAGCCATTAACAAAGATGCATATTTAAAAGGTGCCAGTTTATTTACCAATGATAAACCAATAGGTGATAAACAAAGTTCACCCCAAGTGTGCAGCGCATACATACCTGTGAGCCATATCATACTCACTTTTATTCCTGTGCCTACATCTTTTACACCAATAGCAATCCATAAATAACCAATTGCAAGCAACATTAAGCCAATCGCCATCTTAGTTGGAGATGCCGGTTCTTTCTTACCCAACTTCAACCACAACCATGCAAACACTGGTGCAAATGCAACAACAAATACTGAGTTTAATGATTGGAACCAACTGGCCGGTACGGTAAAAAATCCAAGGTCTCTTTGCGTTTGTTCATCAGCAAAAAAAGTAAGTGATGCACCTGCCTGCTCAAATGCACTCCAGAAAAACACTACAAAGAAGGATACGATAAAGATGACAGCTATCCGCTCTTTTTCAATTTTTACTAAAGTCTTATCAGAAAAAATAAGAAACGCAATAAAGATAGTAGCTGCAATGAGAAGATAAGTTAGGTAACTCACCACTTTTGCATCGAGATACAACAAACCAATGGTTAAGCTTGAAAAAGCAGCAAGGCCTAAAATCATAGCAATGGGCTTGGTCCAAACTACAGGCGAGTTTTCAGGCGTTAATCCCAATACATTACCATCTGGCCCTTTAACATATTTATGATGAAACATTAACTGCACAATTACACTGATGGTCATTGCAATACCGCCTGCAAGAAACGCCCATTTAAAATCAGCGGGGTCACCTGTATCACCAACCAATCCGCAAATGAAAGGGCCAATAGCGCCACCAACATTAATACCCATGTAGAAAATGGTATAAGCAGGGTCAATCCTTCTATCGCCTTTGGGATATAGCTGACCAACCAGAGATGAGATATTTGGCTTAAAAAAACCATTACCTGCAATCATCAAGCCCAATCCCGAAAAGAAAAAAATAGTTGATAAATCAGGAGATGATGCATAGGTTGAACCGCAAAAAAACAAAATGAATTCTCCCAACGCCATTACAATACCGCCTGCAATAATGGAGCGTTGATTACCCCAATACCTGTCGGCCACAAAACCACCAATCAAAGGAGTTAAGTACACAAGACTTGTATAGCTTCCGTATAAATTGGATGCAAATGCTTTATCAAACATGAGTGCTTTTGTCATAAACAAAACAAGCACAGCACGCATGCCATAATAGTTAAAACGCTCCCACATTTCCGTACCAAACAAAACCCACAAACCTTTGGGATGTCCCGTTTCAGGAAAAGATTGATTCATACAATTGATTTAAGTTTTTTGTAAGTAGAACGACCGAATGTAAGCATTAATCGTAAAAAAAATCAGGGTCTCATATTCATATGTTTATAAACGTTTCGCCTATTTGAAAGGCAATGCTGTAATTTCGGCCCTCGAATAACAACCACCATGAAAATTCTCTTACTTGGTTCGGGCGGCAGGGAGCATGCACTGGCCTGGAAAATTGCTCAAAGTCCATTATGTACTGGTTTGTTTATTGCGCCCGGCAATACAGGTACGGCACAACACGGTACCAATGTACCTCTTAGAGTGGAAAAGGATTTTCAACCGCTTGAACATTTTTGCAGGGAAAATAAAATTCAAATGATTGTGGTGGGTCCCGAAGACCCTCTCGTAAACGGTGTATATGATTATTTCAAAGCTGCAAACATAGCCCATCCATTTGCAGATGGTTGGCTGGGTGTAATTGGTCCCAGTGCTTATGCCGCACAGTTGGAAGGCAGTAAAGCATTTGCTAAACAGTTTATGTTGCGTCATAATATTCCCACTGCATCTTATAAAGAATTTACAAGTGAAACCTTTGAAGAAGGGAAAAGTTATGTGCTCAACCATGCTTTGCCCATTGTTTTAAAAGCTGATGGATTGGCTGCAGGCAAAGGTGTTATCATTTGCCAGAATCATATTGAAGCGGTTACTGAATATGAAATGATGCTGCAGCATTCTAAGTTTGGTGAAGCAAGTAAAAAAGTGGTGGTGGAAGAGTTTTTAACCGGTATTGAAATGAGTGCTTTTGTATTAACGGATGGAAACGATTTTGTGCTGCTGCCGGAGGCAAAAGATTACAAACGCATTGGCGAAGGTGATACAGGTTTAAACACCGGCGGCATGGGTGCGGTAAGTCCCGTTCCATTTGCTGATGATGCGTTCATGAGTAAAGTGATGGAAAAGGTAATCAAACCCACTATCAACGGACTGCAAAAGGAGCAGATAGAATACAAGGGTTTTGTGTTTGTGGGATTGATAAAAGTGGGCGAAGAGCCCTTTGTAATTGAATATAATTGCCGTATGGGTGATCCGGAAACTGAAGTGGTAATGCCAAGATTGAAAACGGATTTGGTGGAACTACTGGTGGCAACGGCTAAAAACCAACTGGCTAATGTAAAAGTGGAGCAGGATCCACGTTTTGCTGTAACGGTGGTAGCAGTGAGCGGCGGTTATCCCGGTAATTTTGCCAAGGGCTATGAAATTGAAGGCTTGGAAAAAAGCGCCGGCCATTCATTGGTTTTTCATGCTGGCACAGCACTGGAAAACGGCAAAGTTGTAACAAACGGAGGCAGGGTTATAACTGTTACTTCATTTGGCAAAACAGTAGGTGAAGCTGCTGATTATTCCCGGAATGTTCTTGAAAATATCAAATTCAGGAATATGTATTTCCGTAATGATATTGGTTATGAGTTTGAGTGATGTTTACGCAGTGGTTGGTGTCCTCACCCACCACTTCAGCAATATTCAAAATTGAATTTATGATTTGTAAAGAGCTTCCTAAGCTTTTCGAAAAGTAGCAGCATCTTTCTAATTCAACTTCAATCTTCTTTTGCTTTCGCATTTCTCATTGGGAAAATAAAAACACCAACGTGAGTGCACGCCGTAAAAA
>JBKCJY010000412.1:0-4345 GCA_046301455.1 Chitinophagaceae bacterium
GAGAAAGCGATGACGGAAGTTGTCGCTTTTTTATTGTTGAATAAAATTTAAATACCACAAGAGTTCGAAGCCACTACAGTCCAATACTAGTACCAGCTCCAGTAACACAAAAATCAATCTGCATCTTTCATTTCATGAAAAATTATTTCACCCTAACACTTGTTCTGTGAAACTGCTTTATTATCTTGTGGTCACATGCAACAGGTAGTACATATTATTTATTCATCGTTGGCCACTTTCGGCACAACAACTATTACAACTACCACAACCCGTTAAGGGTTGCACATTTTCATATTACTCCCGGGGCATTTTGCTGTACTTCATCACAACATTCATTATTTATTTCATTTTATATGCAGGTTTTAAAATTCGGCGGCACTTCTATGGGAAGCGCCAAAGCCATTCAACAGGTGGCGGAGATAGTTAAGAAAAAAACTAAAAGTCAAAAAGTATTGCTGGTTGTAAGCGCCATGAGCGGTACTACAGATTTGTTGCTTAATTGTGGCACTCAAGCGGCATCAGCAAATGAAGATTATAAATCCATTCTCAAACAAATTGAAACACGTCATCTTGAAACGGTGAAAGAACTCATTCCGGTACAACAACAAAGCAGTGTGCTGAGCCTTGTAAAAAAATACTGCAATGAAATGGAAGACATTTGCAATGGCATTTTTCTATTGGGTGAATGCAGTGCCCGTACAAAAGATAAACTGGTGAGCTATGGTGAACTGTTATCCTCACAAATCATCAATGCGACATTTAGTTATAACGGAGTGAGCAGTGTGTGGAAGGATTCACGTGAAGTAATTCAAACCAATAGTAATTTCGGAAATGCAGCAGTGAACTTTTTTGTTACGAATAATTTCATTAATGAATTTGTACAGCAACAAACAGCAAACATCATCGTATTCCCGGGCTTTGTTGCAAGTGATGAACAAAAAGTAACCACCACACTTGGCCGTGGGGGAAGTGATTATACAGCAGCCATTCTTGCAGCAGCTGTTAATGCATCATCAGTTGAAATATGGACAGATGTGAGCGGTATGATGACAGCAGATCCACGTTGGGTGCCCAATGCTAAAATTATTCCTTCGATATCTTACCAGGAAGCAATGGAGTTGTCGCACTTTGGAGCTAAAGTGATTTATCCGCCAACAATCCAACCTGTATTAAGTAAGAATATTCCTGTTTTGATTAAAAACACATTTGCAAAAGATGATTACGGAACTGTGATTGAACATAAACCAACACAAGGAAATATTATTACAGGTATATCCAGCATCAGTTCACTTTCCTTATTGAGTTTGGAAGGAAGCGGTATGGTGGGCATCCCCGGTTTCAGCAGCAGATTGTTTGCTGCATTGGCAAATGCTCAGGTGAATGTGATATTAATAACACAGGGTTCATCAGAACATTCTATTTGTGTGGGTGTGGATGCAACATCGGCTGATAAAGCAAAACTTGCAGTGGATAAAGCTTTTGAATTTGAAATTGCATCCGATAAAGTAGAACCGCTCAAGATTGAAAAAGAGTTGAGCATTGTTGCATTGGTGGGCGACCAGATGCGTCATCACACAGGTGTTAGCGGAAGAATGTTTGCTGCACTCGGCCGCAATGGTGTAAACATCCGTGCAATTGCACAAGGTTCAACTGAACGGAATATTTCTGCAGTAGTTGCCACTGCTGATGTGCGAAAAGCAGTAAACGTATTGCATGAAGAGTTCTTTGAAACGGTGAAAAAGCAAATCAATTTGTTTGTGGTGGGTACAGGAAATGTGGGTAAACGATTGCTTGCACAGTTGAAACAGCAACAACAATTCTTAGAACAAAACTTACACCTGCAGGTGAATATTGCAGGATTGAGTAACAGTCGCAAAATGCTCATCAATGAAAATGGAATTGACAGCAACAGTTGGGAAGAGGATTTGCACAAAGGCGAAACGGCCAATTTGAAAAGCTTTATTCAATCTATTGTTAATAAAAACCTTAGAAACTCTGTGTTTGTAGATGTAACTGCCAATGGTGCCATTGCTTATGTGTACGCTTCATTGCTTGAAAAAAGTATTGCTGTAGTGGCTTGCAACAAAGTGGCTGCATCCAGCGCTTACAGCAATTATAAAAAACTAAAAAATCTCTCGGCTGAATACAATGCACCGTTTTTATTTGAAACAAATGTAGGTGCAGGTTTGCCTGTGATTGGAACGCTTAATGATTTAATGCGTAGTGGCGATGTAGTGCGTAGTATGCAGGCGGTGTTAAGCGGCACACTCAACTTTGTATTTAATAATTACGATGGAACACGTTTGTTTGCTGATGTAGTGAAGCAGGCGCAGGATGAAGGTTATACTGAACCCGACCCACGTTTGGATTTAAGTGGAACAGATGTGATGCGTAAAATTTTAATTCTGGCCCGTGAAGCAGGAGTGCCAATGGAAATGGAAGAAATAAAATGCAATGGCTTTTTACCTGAAAGCTGCATGCAGGGAACAGTGGATGATTTTTATGAAGCGATGAAAGAAGAAGAAGCGCATTTCAAAAAATTGTTTGAAGCAGCAAAAGCAGCAGGAAGTAAATTAAAATTCGTTGCTACTTATAAAGATGGAAAGGCAGAAGTTGGGTTGCAACACATTCCACCACAGCATGATTTGTATCATTTGTATGGAAAAGATAATGTGATGTTATTTTACACCGACCGTTATAAAGAACAGCCTATGGTGATTAAAGGGGCAGGGGCAGGTGCAGAGGTTACGGCGAGTGGAGTGTTTGCCGATGTTCTCCGTGCAAGTCAAAAGTAAAAAGTAAAAAATGAAGGAAGTAATTATTAAGTCTCCAGCAACTGTTGCAAATCTTGTCTGCGGTTTTGATATCCTCGGAATGGCATTGAAGGAGCCGTATGATATGATGAAATTGAAGTTGATTGATGAACCAAAAGTTATCATCATCAACAAAGACAGCTACAATCTCCCAACAGAAGCAGAAAAGAATGTAGCAGGTGTAGTATTGCTTGAAATCATCAAACATAATAACAACAGTTTTGGTTTTGAAGTGGAGATTGAAAAACGAATTAAGCCGGGGAGTGGATTGGGTTCCAGTTCAGCAAGTGCGGCAGGTGCGGCAGTGGGAGCAAATCTTTTGCTCAATAACAAATACAATAATGATGAAATCGTGCAGTTTGCCATGTTTGGTGAGAAGCTGGCGAGTGGTGTAAAGCATGCAGATAATATTGCGCCTTGTATTTTGGGCGGTGTTACGCTGATACGTTCCATTCATCCGTTAGATATTATCAAACTTAATGCGCCTTCTTTGTTTGTAACAGTTGTGCATCCGCAAATAGAAGTAAAGACGAGTGATGCACGGCAAATTTTGCGTAAAGAAGTATTGTTGAAAGATGCCATTAAACAATGGGGCAATATAGCAGGTCTTGTTGCTGGTTTTGAAAAAAATGATACGGCATTAATTGGAAGAAGTCTGGAAGATGTCATTATTGAACCAGTTCGCAGCATTTTAATTCCAGGCTTTGATACTATTAAAACAAAAAGCAAAGAAGCAGGAGCACTCGGTGGCGGCATCAGCGGCAGCGGGCCAAGTATATTTATGCTGAGCGAAACTGAAGGAACGGCTAAAGAAGTAGAAGCTATCATGCAACAGACATTTACACAACTGGGAATAGAGTTTAAAACCTATGTAACAACCATTGCAAAAAGTGGGGTGGAAGAAATAAAGTAGGAAGTAAGAGGTAAGAACTTCAATCATCAAATTTTCAAATTATCAAATCTTCAAATCTTGAAATATTTCAGTCTAAACAAACAATCACCTTCTGTTTCATTCAGTGAAGCAACCATTCTCGGACAAGCACCTGATAAAGGATTGTACTTTCCTGAATCAATTCCACTGGTAGATAAAGAGTTGATTGAAAACATTGAGCACATCAGCAATGAAGAAATTGCATTTCGTGTTATCAAGCCTTACATCGGAAATGAAATCCCCGATGATAAATTATTTCGTATTGTAACTGAAACTGTGAATTTTGAAATTCCGTTAGTTCCAATAAATGAAACTATTTCGTCTTTAGAATTATTTCACGGACCTACGCTTGCATTTAAAGATGTTGGCGCTAGATTCATGAGTCGATGTCTTGCTCAATTTGTAAAAGGTGCTGATAAAAAAGTAATCGTCCTTGTTGCCACTAGCGGCGATACTGGTGGTGCCGTTGCCAATGGATTTTACAATATAGATGGAGTAGAAGTGGTAATTCTTTACCCCAGCGGTAAAGTGAGTAGTGTGCAGGAAAAACAATTAACCACACTCGGTAATAATATCCATGCACTGGAAGTAAACGGAACAT
>JBKCJY010000413.1:0-3007 GCA_046301455.1 Chitinophagaceae bacterium
GTTAAAAAGAAAATTCTCACAGTTGCGTGAAAGCGGTGTGATTTTATTGATCGGTACGGACAGTGGCATTCCCATGAAATTTCACAGCCAAAGCACATGGAATGAATTGGATATTTGGGTAAGAGAAATGGGAGTTGATCCTATGTTGGCTATACGTGCAGCAACTTACTGGCCAGCTGTGTTTCAAGGTGTAGAAGATAAAGTAGGAACAATTACTGAAGGCAAAGCGGCAGATATTATTGCAGTGCGTGGTGATGTGTTGCGTTATATTAATCTTTTGCAAAAAGTGGATATGGTGATAAAAGGTGGTGTAAGGGTGAAGTAAGTAATTAATTTTAACGAATAAGATAAACTGTTCCTCTCTGGCTGATTGTTTTATTTGAATATGGATCCATATATTCCATCATCCATAAATAACTGCCGGCTGGTTGTTGTACACCTTTAAATGTACCATTCCATAAACTTCCATTTGGTGTTGCTTCAAATAGTAATTGACCATAGCGGTTAAAAACCCGGAAATGGTGAATGCTTGATCTCTGGCTGCTAAACGGACCAAATAAATCATTAAGTCCATCACCATTAGGTGTAAATGCATTGGGCAGATGAATAATGCAATTTGCTTTTATCAAAATGCTTTTAGCTGTACTGGCAATGCATTCATTTTTTTGAACAGTTAATATTACAGGAAAGTCTTTGTCTGTGGATGTGATATATGTTTGAGCAGGAGGAGTAGGTTGAGAACTACTGGTGCCGTTTCCAAAATTCCAATTGTAAGAAACAGCGGCTTTACTTTTATCAACTATGGTTATGGGTTGATTGGAGCAGGCAGTAGCAGGAAGTTCAAAATCTGCTTTTAGTTTTTCATCCAGTGTAAAACTTTCTTCTGCTGTAGCACTGCATTGCCCGTTGCTTACATATAAAATAGCTTTTTGAGTGCCGCTTTGTGTAAATGTCATTTCAGGTTGCTGCAGTGAACTTCTGGTGTTGTTACTAAAGCTCCAGTTCCATTGGTTCACACCATAATTACCGGAGTGCATAAATTTTAAAGTATCAGCAATACAACCTTTAGCAATGGCAAAAGTAAAGTTGGCAGTAACGGCTCCTTTGATCGCAAAGTTTTTTAATGAGCCTGTAGGTGTGGTATTGTTACATTGGTCTGAAATTGTATTGCCATCATTCCCATTTTTTAATTGTATGGTGTATGAACCATCTGCAGTAATGGGATTTTGAAGTACAAGTTCAATTTCATTTGCAGTGCCATTTTTACAAATTGAATTTACCGATGAAATTGAAACCTGTGAAGGACCAGTGATTTCAAAATCAGAACCATCTGTTGCTATAGAACTGCATAATGTTTGTTTTGAAAGTAATAATTTAATTTTTGAAGGCTGGCAGGCAGCAATAACAACAGAATCTACAACAGGGAATGGAGATATTGTAAATTTAATTTCAGTATTAACCGGTATCAGATTGCCGCATTTGTCTTCAATTGTATTTCCATCAGTGCCATTACGGATATTTAAAGTGTAGGAGCCGTTACTTAAAGGTTGCGAAAACCTGAGTGTGATGGAATCTGTTTCACCTGATGTATTACAATTGCTCATCAATACATTATTAACTGCTGCATGATTTGGTTGCAAAGAAAACTCTGATCCTGTTGACGTAATGCTTGAACATTTCACGGGGTTACTAAAAACAAGAACCAATTCTTGATTGTTGCATGTTGCGGTTTCTGCTTTTAAAGGGGCTGTTATATCACCGCTGATATCTGCACTGCCGTTCTCAACGGTTAATGAGAATGCACCGGCTCCGCTTAAGTTGCTTACCATAAGTAAATAAGTGTGATTTTCTTTTAATACTGGCATTCTGCAAAAAGTATTTGCAGGGTTTACAGGCCCGGCGAGTGTTCTGCACTGAATTAAAATACTACCCTGTGAGGATGCGCCTGTTGGACCCGGTGTGCCAGACCAATTTGCGGCAACAGTTAATGTGCGGTCTGTATAAATATCATTTGGGTTTCTTCCTGTAATATCAAATAGTTGCCAGTTCATATCATCTTCTGGTTTCCATGCCGCTATTGTAAAACCAAAAGTGCCTGCTGTTTTACAGGTGAATTTATAATAGGTGGGATGTATGTCGCCATAACTTGTGTTTTCATTTGTACAACCGGGCAAATAAAATCCACTATTATAGCAATTCATAGAAGGCGACCTTGCATATGTACCATTGCTGCAAATTGTAATTGCTGTTGAAGGTGTTTGTGCTGGGAATGTACACACAGGTTGCGCTTCTGTTACTAAAGAAGCTAAAACAAAATACATGATGAATAGTACAATCCGCATCTCTCCAAAAATAAAAAATCAACAGTGCTTTTAAGATAATTGTTACTGAATGAGCAAAAAAAATCCTCCTGTAGGGGAGGATTTTATAATTTATTCTGAAGTCTTAACCTTTTGCAAACTCAGATCTAATCACATTCAACGCACCACCAGCTTTAAACCATTCAATTTGTTGCTGATTGTAAGAATGATTCACCTGGATGGTTTCATTGCTGCCATCAGCATGATTTAATACCAATTGCAAAGGCTTACCTGGCGCAAATGTTATCAATCCTTCTACATCAATGGTGTCATCTTCCAAAATTTTATTGTAATCTTCTTTATTGGCAAATGTTAATGCAAGCATTCCCTGTTTTTTCAAATTGGTCTCATGAATGCGTGCAAAACTTTTTACCAGTACAACTCTTACACCCAAATGACGTGGCTCCATGGCCGCATGTTCACGACTTGAGCCTTCACCATAGTTTTCGTCACCCACTACTATCGTTCCAATACCTGCTGCTTTATATGCACGTTGTGTATTAGGCACAGTCCCATATTCACCGGTGAGTTGATTTTTAACATTGTCTGTTTTTTCATTGAAGAAATTAGTAGCACCAATCAACAAATTGTTACTGATGTTATCTAAGTGTCCACGGAACTTTAACCATGGGCCTGCCATACTAATA
>JBKCJY010000414.1:0-11401 GCA_046301455.1 Chitinophagaceae bacterium
CTCCGTTATTTATGATGCAGCTATTGTACATAGACCCGGGAAGTGGAAGTTATTTATTGCAGGTAATTATTGCAGCAGTGCTGGGCGTTTTGTTTTATTTTAAAAACGCATGGGCATGGGTCAAAAGTTTTTTTGTAAAACAACCACCCGCAGGTAACGAGGAAAATAAAGATGAACAACAGTAACAGGCATCCTGCTTCGTTTCGTGACCCATCAGGTTTCGTTTATAAAAAGGACGGAATTGTTTACCGTTTTGTTTCAACTACCTATAAAAATGACTTTGAATTGTTGCACACTTCTGGTTTGTATAAGGAACTTGTGCAAAAGCAATTGATACTTCCGTTTGAAACTGTTTCTGAAACTCATTTTAATTCTGCAGATTGGCTCGCAACACTCAAACCGCAACAGGTTCCTTTTTTGAGTTATGCAAATGAATGGAGTTTTGAACATTTAAAAGATGCAGCACTTACTACACTTGCCGTTTGCCGAAAGGCATTAAGCAAAGGAATGATATTGAAAGATGCAACACATTATAATATTCAGTTCATTAATGGCAAAGCAGTGCATATTGATTCTTTGTCATTTGAAAAATATATAGATGGTGAAAGCTGGATAGCTTACAGGCAGTTTTGTGAATGCTTTTTAAATCCATTACTACTGGCAGCGTATTGTAAACTTGAAGTACATAAATTGATGCATGCTTATGCAGATGGTGTACCCGCTTCACTTACATCATCACTCCTGCCCTATTCTACAAGGTTAAATACTGCCATCCTGCTCCATGTGCATTTACAGGCCAAAATGGCAAAGGGCAAAGCATCTGCACAACAGCAAACAAAGAAAATTTCATCCCGGGATGTTTTTAATATTCTGCAGCATCTTGAGGGTTGTATTCAAAAGCTTCAACTGAAAGAAAGCAGTTCCACCTGGAACAATTATTATGATGAAACAATCATAAGTAAAAATTATCTCGAAGCAAAAAAGAAATTGGTAAAGGAATGGCTTGAGGAATTAAAATATGAGTCTGTTGCCGATTTTGGTGCAAATGAAGGTGAATTCTCAAAACTATGCAACACCGATGCGTTAGTTGTTGCAACAGATTTTGACAACAACTGTATTGAGAGTTTTTACAAAAGTATAAAACAAAACAAGATCACAAATATTCTTCCCTTGGTTTTGGACCTAACGCAACCCACACCTGCTACCGGCTGGAATAATGCTGAGCAAATTTCATTTCTCAACAGATACAAATTTGATTTGGGATTGGCACTGGCACTTGTACATCATTTGGCCATTGGCAAAAATGTACCTTTGACCATGATTGCAGAACTGTTGAGGAATTGCTGCAAGACTTTAATTATTGAATTTGTACCAAAAGATGACCCTAAAGTACAGGAGATGCTTTCTGCAAGAAAAGATATTTTTAATAAATACAGCAAGGAAGATTTTGAACTAGCTTTTAGTGAATACTTCAGCATTATAAAAAAGGCAACCATTCCCCACTCTAACCGCACACTTTATCTAATGCAAAAAATCTGATGCAAGCTGCTTTAAAAATAGAATGGAAGAAACTGCATTTTGTATTGCTGCCCATTTTTTTTATTATTCATAATTATTTTGATTTTAAAGGGCTTCTTGATTTTTCAAAGCTAAAATTGAGTATGCTTTGGTGGATGCTCGCTCCTGTTGTTTTGTTTTTAATTTTTAAAAAGTTGTTTAAGAGTACTTCCAAAGCATCATTAATGAGCACACTGCTGCTATTTGTTTATTTCTTTTCTCCCGCTTTAATTTATGCAGTTAAAGAAATAAATTTTATTTCTTTTTTGGGAAAATACTCAGTTGCGCTTCCTCTCATAGCTTTTATTTCATCTGTGCTGTTTATTCATTTGTACAAAACAAAAAAAGAATACAACAGGCTGCACAACTATTTAACCAGTGCACTTGTATTACTTCTGGCTACTGAATTGATTCTTTATGCACCCAAGAAAAACGAATGGTTTGAAACCAAAACTTCGTTTAAAACTATTGACACTCCGCAGTTAATACCTGTAGCAGTTGACACATCCAGACCTGATATTTATTTTTTGATATTTGATGAACATCCTTCAACTGCATCTATAAAAAGAATTACAGGTTTTAACAATTCAAAACTTGATGACACACTTGGTAAACTTGGGTTTAATGTATCTCAAAATGCAACAAGTGGTTTTGCAAAAACTATTCCTGCACTTTGTTCTTTATTTGATTTGGGATTCTACCCTTATAATGAACAAACAAATACAAGTTTCAAAGAAATTTATGGAGCAAAAAAACTGCTAAGCAATAACAGGCTGTTTCCCTTTCTGCAAAATGCAGGCTATACTATTATCAATGCAAGTACATTTGAGTTTAAAAACATCAACAGTTTAGAAACTCCCAAGGAATGGTGGGGGCAGGCTGAAGATATGATCCGCAATCAAACACTTTTCAGAAAAGTGAATGAAGATATTGGCTGGTTAAAGGCATTGTATTTTCCGTCTGTATTTTCAAATCCGGTGCAGGCAAGTATGAAAGCAGATGCTGATCTGGTGATGAAAGCTAAAGCCACCGTTGATTCCTGCGTTCAGCTTCCATCAAACCAACAAAAATTTGTATTCGCACATTTCTTTTTACCACATGATCCTTACAAATACGACAGCACTGGCAATTTAAATAACTGGAATTACAAAGAGTATTTAAGAAATATAAGGACATCAGCACCATTTATCCAGCAACTTGTTTATACCAGGAATTTCATTACTAATATTGCAAACACAATACTTACAAAAAATAAGCGGCCAGCTATTACCATTATACAGGGAGATCATGGGCTTAGAGTTTATGATCAGAAAAAATTCAGCAAGCAGGAAATGTTTAATATTTTCAGTGCTGTGTTTGTACCGGACAAAAGAGTTGATCTATTTAAAAATGATCATTTTGCACCAAATACTTTTCGCATTTTGTTAAACTACTATTTTAATCAACATCTAACAATTCAACAACCCTGGCACATAACACTAGAATCGAAAATTTCAGATCATTAATTTTTTGATGATGTTTAATAAGGCTAAAGACATATTATCTGCAAAAAGTTTTTTTATCTTTTTACTTCCGTTGTTTTTTATTTATAGCGCCTATAATGAATTATTTGGCTTTTTAAACCCTGGGTTTGTTCTTTTAAACCTATTGGGCGTTGCATTGCTGGCTTTATTCATTTTCATCTTCATTCATATTTTCCTAAATCAGAAAAAGAAATCGATTATCTACACCTTTTTTACTCTTGCCTATTTTCTACTGTTTGGATTTCTGCATGACACATTGAAAAGTTTACTGCCTGCCGGGAACTTAATAGTTTCATTTACCTTTTTGATTCCGCTAACCATACTGTTGCTACTTCTTCTCTTTATATACCTGAAACGCCAAAAGCAACAAAACTATTCTGACCTGTTTCTATATTTGAATGTATTGATGATTGCACTCATTTTAAGTGAAATTCCAAACAGTATAAAAAGATACCGGTTAGATAAAAGCGTACACAACTTAATTGATTTCCGTTTTAATACTGCATCTTCATATATTCCGAATTCAATTGCAGACAGTTCAAAGCCTGATATTTATTTTCTTTTATTTGATGGTATGGCATCAACAAAAAGCCTTAAAGACCGTCTTGGAAAAGACAACAACAAGCTGGATTCTTTTTTATTGAGCGAAGATTTTTATATTGCTAACAACGCAGCCGCAAATTATAACTGGACCATCCATTCCCTCAGCACTACATTCAATATGGATTACCTTCCGGATTTTATTGCTCCTGTTATGAATGATCCAAAAGCTTACTTCTGGGGCACCAATTCAATCCTTAATAATTCACTCACTTCTATTCTTCAAAAAGAAGGGTATGCAATTCATCAATACCAACCTGTTTCTATAAACAATGCTGACTGGCCGATTGAAAATTATTTTCAATACCTCAAAGATCAGCACTTCTTCTTTAAGACCTTTCCTGGCCGTATATACAGAGATGTTTTCTGGAATTATACTTCTATCAATAATCAGTTCATAAAAAAAATACAGCTACAGGTAAAAAACGGCAGGTATGAAAGACATAAACGCTTTGTTGACACTGCATTTTTATTGGTAAAAAACAGTTGCTCCAAAACAGGTAATCCAAGATTTGTATATGGCCATTTTATGATTCCGCATGATCCTTATGTATTTACACGCAAAGGCGAATTAAAAAAAATTACGATAGATCAGTTGAACAAAAAAGAATATGAAGCTGATGCTTATTTTGAGCAATTGCTTTATGCAAATACGCTGATTGAAGAAATGGTTATGTTTATTAAAAACAATAACAAACCCAATACAATTATTATAGTAGCAGGTGATCATGGCTTTAGAAATTTCAAACAAATGGGCATTGAAAATATTTTCAGCAATTTGAATGCATTCTATTTTCCCAATAAAGATTACAGTAGGCTCTATGATTCTATTTCCCCTGTAAACACATTCCGAGTTGTACTGAATACTTATTTTAATGCACAACTTCCATTATTAAAAGACAACAGCATTATTGTTACTGAACAAAAAAATACCATCATCCAATCAAAAATGAAATAGCCAGCTCATATCCTTTCATTCCAAGTCCCACAATACTTCCTTTAGCTTTTGCACTTACATGTGAGATTTTACGGAAATCTTCTCTTGCATGTATATTAGAAATATGTACTTCTATAACCGGCGCTTTTATGGCAGCAATACAATCTCCAAGTGCAACGGATGTATGTGTATAGCCTCCGGGATTTAATATAATTCCATCATATTCAAAACCGACACGTTGTAACTCATTAATCAGTTCACCTTCTACATTGGTTTGATAATAATGAAAATCAACAGCCGGGAATTTTGATTTGAGAGTTTCAAAGTATTCTTCAAAAGATTGACTACCGTAAACTTCTGGTTCACGTTTACCAAGCAAGTTGAGATTGGGACCGTTGATGATTGCAATTTTCATGTATCGAATATAATTCAAAAAATAAGCCCCGCAATTAGCAGGGCTGTATATTTAGTTCTGATGCTCTTTAATCATCTTTATAAAATCATCAAACAAATACCGGCTGTCGTGCGGGCCGGGTGTGCTTTCCGGATGATGTTGTACTGAAAAAGCGGGCCGGTCTTTCAATCGAATGCCTTCAATAGAATCATCATTCAGATTTATATGCGTTATCTCCACATTTTCCGCTTTACGTACCGCTTCCGGATCAACTCCAAATCCATGATTCTGTGTTGTAATTTCACACAAGCCTGTTACAACATTTTTTACAGGATGGTTCAATCCCCTGTGACCATGATGCATTTTAAATGTAGGAATATCATTAGCTAATGCCAGCAACTGATGGCCGAGACAAATTCCAAACGTAGGTTTCTTTTCTTTTAAAATTTCTTTTACTGTAATGATGGCATAATCCATACTTGCAGGGTCGCCGGGGCCATTGGAAATAAAATAACCATTGGGGTTAAATTGTTTCAACTCATCTGCTTTTGTTTTAGCAGGAAACACTTTTACATACGCCCCACGGTCAACCATGCATTGCAAAATATTGAGCTTGGTACCAAAATCCATTACAGCAATACGCACATCACTTGCTTCATTACCCATCGTATAAGGTTCTTTTGTACTTACTGTACTTGCAAGTTCCAACCCAGCCATGGAAGGAACTTTTGCAAGCTCTGCTTTCAATCTATCTTCATCCAGTATTTCACTGGAAATGATACAGTTCATTGCACCTTTCGTACGTATATGTGCCACAAGTGCTCTTGTATCTACACCTTCAATTGAAACAATGTTTTGCTCTTCTAAATATTGCTGCAATGATTTATCAGCAGAATATCTTGAATACCTGTCTTCAAGGTTACGGCCAATCAATCCTTTAATTTTTACACTGTTGCTTTCCACATCTTTTGCAAATGTGCCATAGTTGCCCGTGTGCACATTGTTCATGATGATTATTTGGCCAGTATAGCTGGGGTCAGTAAATACTTCCTGGTAACCAGTCATTCCTGTGTTGAAACAGATTTCACCACTGGTAGTTCCAATTTTTCCAAAGGCTTTACCGTAAAAAACATTTCCATCTTCCAGCATTAAGATAGCGGGTTGATGAGAAGTGGGCATGTGATAGATGGGATTGCTCATAATTGGATGCAAAATAAAAGAGACCCTGATAATATCAGGGCCTCTTGTTATGAATTTTTATTAACATCTGATTTATTCAGCTGCTTTTGTTTCTTCTGCGGCAGGGGTTTCTTCAGCTTTTGCTTCAACCGTTTCAGTTTTAGCAGCGGCTTTCTTGCTACCGGCACGACGTGTTTTCTTAGCAGGTGCAGCAGCTTCGCCTTTGCCCTTACCGTAAATGTCGTTGAAATCAACCAGCTCAATCATTGCTTTTTCAGCATTATCACCCTGGCGAATACCAAGCTTGATGATACGAGTATAACCACCCGGACGTGCAGCAATTTTCTCAGCTACAGTGCTGAAGAGTTCAGTAACTGCTTCTTTGTGCTGTAAATGGCTGAATACGATACGACGGCTGTGCGTAGTGTTGCTTTTTGATTTTGTAATCAATGGCTCAATCCATGTGCGTAAAGCTTTTGCTTTGGTTAAAGTAGTTACAATACGCTTGTGAGTAATGAGCTCAATTGCTAAGTTGGCCAGCAACGCTTTACGGTGTGAAGCGGTGCGGCTCAGATTTTTGATTTTGTCTCCGTGACGCATGACGTTTTAATTTGATGATTTGATGTTTGATAAACAAACTCAAATCTGTTTATAAATAGACTGTACCGTGTCAGGAATTACAGTCTGTTGCTTAATTAATCGATGTTATCCAATCCCAGTTTGCTCAAATCCATTCCAAAGTGCAAACCTCTTTCACCAAGTACCTGCTCAATTTCAGCAAGTGATTTTTGACCGAAGTTGCGGAACTTCATTAAATCTTCCTGCTCGTATTGTACCAACTCACTCAATGAGTTAATCTTAGCCGCTTTCAAGCAATTGAATGCACGTACTGAAAGGTCTAAATCTTCCAATGGTGTTTTCAATACTTTACGCAGTTGCAGCATTTGCTCATCTACCACATCTTCTTTCTTCTCTTCTTTATTATCAAAAGTGATATTCTCATCAGTAATAATCATGAGGTGCTGAATCAAAATACGGCTCGCCTGCTTCACCGCTTCTTCAGGGTGAATGGTGCCATCTGTGCTCACATCCATCACTAACTTTTCAAAGTCGGTGCGTTGCTCCACACGTGTATTTTCAATTGCATACTTCACATTCTTGATAGGTGTGAAAATAGCATCAGTTGCAATGTATCCAAAAGGAGCTTCCTTTGGTTTGTTATCTTCTGCAGGCACATAACCACGTCCTTTAATGATATTGATTTCAATATCCAGTTTAGCGCTGGGGTCCATGGTACAAATCAAAAGCTCAGGGTTCATTACCTCAAAGCTCTGCGTTGCTTCACCAATGTTTGCAGCAGTAAACTCCGTTTTATTTTTTAAGCTCAATGTAATTTTTTCATGACTCACATCATGTTCTACAGTTTTCTTAAAACGAACCTGCTTAAGGTTTAGAATAATTTCAACCAAATCTTCGCTGATACCTTTGATGGTACCAAACTCATGATCAGCACCTTCAATTTTAATACCGGCAATAGCATAACCTTCCAGTGAACTTAATAACACACGACGAAGTGCGTTACCAATTGTTACACCAAAACCTGGTTCCAGCGGACGGAACTCAAATTGAGCTTCAAAATCATTTGCTTTCTGAAGAACAATTTTGTCGGGTTTTACGAAATTCAAAATGGCCATATTGAATTGTTGTTTTTATTTTTTGGTAATCGGCTGTTAAGCCTTGATTAAACATTTGTTGCGTCGCACTCTTGTACTTTAAGCAACTCTACTCACCATTCACTCCTCACAATTCACGCTTACTTACTGTACAATTCTACTACAAGCTGTTCCTTAATGTTTTCAGGAATGCTTTCACGCTCAGGATATGCAATGAACGTACCTTTCATTTCAGTTTCGTTCCAATCCAACCAGTTGAATTTGGGATTCTTTCCTTTAATCATGCTGGTAACACTTGCATTCTCCCTGCTCTTATCTTTAAGTTCAACCACGTCGCCGGGTTTTAAACTGTAAGAAGGAACATTCACAATCACACCATTTACCATAATGTGCTTGTGACTCACGAGCTGGCGTGCTGCAGGGCGGCTTGGAGCAATACCCATGCGGAACACGGCATTATCCAAACGTGCTTCTAAAAGACGCATCAGGTTTTCACCAGTAACACCTTTAATACGTGCAGCTTCTTCAAATGTTTTGCGGAATTGTTTCTCCAATACACCATATGTGTATTTGGCCTTTTGTTTTTCACGGAGCTGTAAAGCAAACTCACCTAAAGTTTTACGTTTGCGTTGAGCGCCATGTTGACCGGGAGGGTTGCTGTTTTTGTTCAACCACTTACCATTACCCAGAATGGGTTCACCGACAATGCGGGAAATCTTGGTCTTAGGACCAGTGTAACGTGCCATAGTTTTTATTCATTTACGCTTTTTTGAACCGGTTCCGTCATCAGTAAAAGCGTTAAAAATTAATGAGGAACCCTTTGTTAAAATGAACCTTGGCGATTCAATATGTTCTAAAAACGAGCTACGAAGTTTAAAGTACCTAATTCGTACCTAATACTTCGTACATCGTAATTTATTATACTCTTCTCTTCTTGGGAGGACGGCAACCATTGTGTGGTAAAGGTGTAACGTCTTTAATGGAAGTTACTTCAATTCCACTTTGCGCCAATCCACGGATGGCGCTTTCACGACCACTACCAGGACCCTGTACATACACATCAACACGTTTTAAACCAGCATCCAATGCAACTTTTGCTGCATCAGCAGATGCTACCTGGGCAGCATAAGGTGTGTTCTTTTTGGAACCCTTAAAGCCCATTTTACCAGCACTGCTCCAGGAAATTACCTGACCCTGCTTGTTGGTTAAACTGATGATGATGTTGTTGAAACTTGCTGTGATGTGTGCATCACCTGCTGCTTCCACTTTCACTACTCTTTTCTTAGCAGCTGCTTTTGCGCTGTTTTGTTGTTGTGCCTTTGCCATTTTAAAATAACTGAGGTAATCGTTTAAAATTTATCCCGCTTTTTGCGAAACCAGACCATTCACTCCGTTTGCACCAAAACATCTGTGATAAAGTCTGTAAGTACCGGTGCATATAAAAAGCTAAAAGCTGATAGCTTGCGGCTAACAGCTTTTGCAGATTATTTCTTAGCTGCTTTCTTTGTACCAGCAACCGTTTTACGTTTTCCTTTACGTGTGCGGCTGTTGGTTTTCGTACGCTGGCCACGAACTGGTAATCCTTTACGATGACGCAGACCACGATAGCAAGCGATATCCAATAAACGCTTGATGCTCATTTGCACTTCACTACGCAACTGACCTTCTACTTTAAACTCATTGGTAATAACGTTACGAATTGCATTCAACTCGTCATCATTCCATTGGTTTACTTTTTTATTTACATCAATTCCTGATTTCTCAAGGATGTATTTAGCAGTAGAAGGACCAATACCATAAATATAGGTAAGTCCTATTTCTCCTCTTTTATTCTTTGGTAAATCAACACCGGCAATACGAGCCATATTTCAATTTTAGATTTTAGAAATTCAATTTACAATTAACCTTGACGCTGCTTAAAGCGTGGGTTCTTTTTGTTAATTACATACAGGCGGCCTTTTCTGCGAACAATTTTGCAGTCAACGCTACGCTTTTTGATGGATGCTCTAACTTTCATTTTTTTAAGCTTTAGGCCCAAGCTTTACGCTAAAGGCTGGTTACTTTTATTTATACCTGAATATGATACGTCCTCTGCTCAAATCGTATGGGCTCATTTCCACTCCTACTTTATCGCCAGGAAGGATGCGGATATAATTCATCCTCATTTTTCCTGAAATAGTAGCCAAAATTTCATGACCGTTTTCAAGCTGAACTCTGAACATAGCGTTGCTCAGCGCCTCTAAAATCTTACCATCTTGCTTAATAACGTCTTGTTTAGCCATACTTTTTGGGGTCGCAAAGATAGGAGGAAAACCTAAAAGAAAAACACCCCGGAAGTAGATTTTTTAACAAAAATCACTTCAGGGGTGCAAATATCTGTGGAAAACACCTAAATAGCCGCCTCGGTGAGGTGTACTTTGGTCATATCCAGGTGGTAGTTCTGGAGTTGGTGTACTGAAATGGGTTGGTTCACATGTCTGCGGTCTTCTCTGTACCAAAAATCCAGGTGGCTGAAATCGCCTGCCTTATTAATATGTACACGGAAGGCGCCCTTCATATATTTCACGCCGCCCCCTTCTTCATCAACACCCTCAAATTTGAGGAGTTTCATGGCGTCATCGCTCAGAGCAATGGGGTGCAGAGCTTCACCGCCATACCAAAAATCGCTTTCACCGTTGGTGCGCACCTGTGCCATCTTTTGGCCATTGTTTACTTCCATTACTTCGCCCTCCATCATGGTGCCTTCGTTATCTACCATTATAATATCACCTGTTTTAAGTTCTGAAATTTTAATCATACAGCAATTGGTTTTGTTGGACTAATTTAATGCTTTTTAAAATACAGCCGTTTATCTTTAAAAAAGAAATTCAGAAAAGATGAAGCTCAAACAAAGACTATTTATTCACAGTACTCCAATGCTTAACGATACAATCTTTGAGCAATCTGTGATTTTAATTACGGAGTACAATGAAAAAGGAGTGTTGGGATTTATCATTAATAAATCCTTTGGCCGAATGCTGAATGAACTGGAAGAATTCAAGCACTCCTTACCTTTTCCAATTTACACGGGTGGCCCAGTAGACCAGGAACATTTATACTTTGTACATCAGCGGCCTGATTTAATTGCTGATGGCAAGTTGATTGCTGAAGGAATATATCTCGGTGGAAATTTTCAACAGGCGGTTGAAGGTATTAACAACAGAACACTCACAACTGCTGATTTAAAAATTTTTATTGGCTATTGCGGATGGGATGGAGCTGAACTTGAATCGGAGATTGAGGAAGGTAGTTGGACGGTGGAGGAAGGAATGAATGAAGAAATCTTTATGAATTGGTGAAGCTCTATTAAAACGATTTTAAGTGTCTTTAGAAGCAAATAGGACAGCTTGGCTGTCCTATTTAATTTAAATGCAATATTCATTTATTGAAAGAAATCTTTGTTACTCCGCCCAACTCATTACATAACTTGTATTCTCAATTTCAAGCGCCTGCTTCGTTAACATTAGGGGACGAAATGTATCCACCATCACCGCCAGTT
>JBKCJY010000415.1:0-10714 GCA_046301455.1 Chitinophagaceae bacterium
TAATAGTGTGCTTGAAAAACACAAACCCGTTCTCTTTTTTGAGTACAACGGCGAAAACATGAAAACCATTAAAGAAAACGGATACGCCACGTTAATAAACCTGAAACAATTCGGATACAACCGTGTTCATGTTTATGACTGCATTAATAACCTGATACTTGTTACAACACTTGATAACGAAGAAACCCTAAAACAATTAGATACTTATGCTCAACTTGACAGGAGCATGATCAAATATTATGATATGTGTGTGTTTCATACGCAGGATGCAGATCTTTCATCAGCTTTTGAGAAATACTGAAGAATACTTTCATCAGGAACTTTTAATGTAAATATCTCCCGCAAATGTATCAGTAAATTTATTTTGCTGAACAAACTCAATCATTTCTTCAATTGAAAGCCATTTAGCCAGATGCAAGGCAGGATCCTCACCTGTTGCGTAATTTGCTTCAAGATTTTTATATTTTGCCCTCAGGAGCTCAAGACATTGCAAAAGATTATCCAGTTTTTCAGGAACTGCATACTCAAACGAGAGGTAATGAAATGGTTTAGAAAGCCCTTTTATAACTTCTGGCTCAAAACCTTCTACATCAATTTTAATAAATTGAGGTTCGCCATATTCATCAATCAATGCATCCAGCGTTGTTACTTCAACTTTTTCAGTTCGGTTCCATTCGTTGCCTGCGAATCGTGTTTGTTTTAAATCATTGATCCATTCATGTGAAAAAGTTGAGACCTGGGAGTTTGTTTCATTCACAAAAAAATCAAGAAAGCCGGGTTGGGCACCAGCCCCTTTCTGTAAAACAAGAATACGGCCACCATATTTCTTTTTCAAAAAATCATAGCAGCTTTTTTGAGGGTCAAGCGCAACTACTTTTGCTTTGAGCGCCAAAAAAACAGCAGTTCGATTTCCATAATTAGCTCCAATATCAAAACAAAAATCTCCTGCTTCTACAAACTGCCTGTAAAATGCAACCCGCTCTTCAAATAGCTTTTTTTGTGCTTTATCATAAGCCGTTGGAAAGAAATATTTTTTAACCCGTGTAAGAAATCCGTATTGATGAACCTCACTCATAGTTTTCAATTAAATTCAGAATTGCAGTATCTCCAGGAATTTTTTCATTCCCTTTAACCGTTCGGCTGTTAATTCATAAGCAATATGATGTTTAAAGTATCTGCTTAAATCAAATGAAGAATATTTCTGCTGTTCTGCAATTTCATCTAAATGCAATAAACCTTTCGCATTGGCTGTATTAAACTGCTTTATCCATTCATCACTCATTGGCTTTACACTGGCCCACACAGCAAATACAAAAGGTAAACCAGTCATTGCCTTCCACTCGGCCGCTAAATCGTAAACATAAGTAGAGAGACGGCGTTGTTCGAAAGCCCTATCGCCAATAACAAGTGCAGCAGAAGTGCCGTTTATTTTTGTGCGGAAACTTTCATCCTTAGTTTCAACAAGCACTGGTGCAATACCCCAAAATTCTTGCATTAGTATTTTGAGCAATGCGGCAGATGAGCGGCTTTGATAATCCAGATAAATCGTTTCAATTTTCTCAATAGGTACTTCGCTAAAGAGACATACAGATGCCACATCATAATCAGCCGCAATTCCATAATCACTCACTATAAAATAGGCTGGCAGCAATGGAAGTTGCGCTACAGGTATTAAGCCCACGTCCACTCTCCCATCCAACAACATATCAGCAATATGCGCCGGGTTATCAAGCAGCAACTCATGTCCTTCTAAAAATGCAGAATACTGCATTCCATACAGCAAAGGCTTTGTATTTAAATAACTAACAACTCCAACTTTTATCTTGCTCAATTCAATTACTTTTGCGTGGCAAAGAAAAGACTTTTTTTGTAGTCGGCTGCTGGAATACTATTGGGCTGTTGTTGCGCCTGTTCGACCCGCAGGGTCGGATCGTATACTCATCAAAGCTCTCTCATCCACCCGGCTTATAAAAATTTTCAACATGGAACTACAAAACCTCACTGCTATTTCGCCCATCGACGGTCGTTACCGTAACCAGCTCCAGCATCTGGATCTTTATTTTTCTGAATTTGCACTCATCAAATATCGTGTGCATGTTGAGGTCGAGTATTTTATTTTTCTCTCCGAAAAAAAGTTTTTTAAACTGGATGCGGCCAAAACAAAAGCCCTTCGAAAAGTAGTTACAGATTTTACAGCTGAAAAAGCAGTTGAAATAAAAAACCTGGAAAGCGTTACTAATCATGATGTAAAAGCAGTTGAATACTTTTTAAAAAGAGAGTTGGATGAACTGCAAATTTCACATCTTAAAGAGTGGATTCATTTTGGCCTCACATCTCAGGACATTAACAATACTTCTGTACCACTGTTGTGGAAAGATGCACTGGAACAGGAACTAATGCCGGCATTAGGCAATCTTGTGCTGCATTTAAATGCATTAGCTAAAGAATGGAAAAACATTCCGTTACTTGCTCGTACGCATGGACAACCTGCATCTCCAACAAAGTTGGGCAAAGAAATATTGGTATTTACTGAGCGGTTGCAAAATCAGTTGAACTTATTGGCACAGTTGCCTTTCACTGCAAAGTTTGGAGGAGCAACCGGTAATTTCAATGCACATCATGTTGCCTATTCAAAAACCAACTGGCAAAAATTCGGAAACGAGTTTGTTGAAAAGAAACTGGGTTTGCAAAGACAGCAATACACTACACAAATTGAACACTACGATACACTTGCTGCACAAATGGATGCCATCAAACGCATTAACACTATTTTAATTGATTTGTGCCGAGATGTGTGGACTTATGTCTCTATGGATTACTTCAAGCAAAAAATAAAAAAAGGTGAAGTGGGAAGCAGTGCAATGCCCCACAAAGTAAATCCCATTGATTTTGAAAACGCAGAGGGTAACTTGGGCATTGCCAATGCTTTGTTTGAACACCTCAGTGCTAAGCTTCCCATATCAAGATTACAAAGAGATTTAACGGATTCAACCGTGTTACGAAACCTTGGTGTTCCGTTTGCACATTCGATTCTTTCATTAAAATCTATTGAAAAAGGATTAAACAAACTTTTACTTAACGAGGAAAAAATAAAACAAGACCTTGATGCAAACTGGGCGGTAGTAGCTGAGGCGATTCAAACCATATTAAGAAGAGAAAACTATCCTAACCCGTATGAAGCGTTGAAAGAATTAACAAGAGGCAATGCTGCCATTACACAAAAGACAATGCATTCGTTTATTGATGGGTTGAAAATAAATATTGCGCTCAAAAAAGAATTAAAAGCAATTACACCATTTAATTATACTGGCATTTTCTAAGCTTCAGCAAAGTAATTAATGCCTTTATTGATTGCTTTATATATAAACTTTGAGATTGTTTTATTTTTTTAAAAATAAATTTGTTGCTTTCAATTATTCATCTCATATTTGACCTATCCAATATCAATCCTAAAGCCATCGGACAGGTCCAATCAAGTCCTTAGAAAAACTTCCATCAGGAAGTTTTTTCTTTTTAGCCCCTTACTCACGCTCTCAAGTAAAATCAAAAGCTATAAGTAGTTTCATTCATTTTTATGAAACATCTGTTTATTAGATTCTATTTCTGCTGTTTGCATAATTTTTAGCTGCATCTTTACAACAGACCAAGAAAAAGAAATCCAATCCTGAAAAGCTAATCCAATATTTCTTAAAAAACTAAAGGAGCATCCAATAGCCCCTGAAAAACTTCCCCAAGCGGAAGTTTTTTCATTTTACCATGTAACTCTTTTGAGTTTGCTATTCTTTTTACTTCCTGCTTTCCTCAACTCACATCCTCAATAAAAAAATATTCAGGTGCTTTGTATTTGCGCAGCCTGATGCTCAATATATCATACTGCACCCGTTTCCACTCCGGGTTTTGAATCAAATATTCTTCACCAGCATTCATTAACCGTTCTAATTTTTTGGCTGTAACATCCTCTTCAGGGTGGCCATAGGTGTCTGTAGTCCTGGTTTTTACTTCAATAAAATGCAGCACGCCTTCTTTTGATGCAACGGCATCCAACTCATAATATGAATATTTCCAGTTGCGGTGCAGTAGTTCAAAACCCTGCGCCAGCAACCATTCATGAGCTAAGTCTTCGCCCAGCCTGCCTATTTCATTGTGCTTGGCCATGGCTTAAAAATAACTATTCTTCTTATCCACAGTATGAGGAAAAAAGAGCCTTCCACAAAAAACACAAAGGGCGGTTGTTTTTCTCTATTTTTGCTGCCTAAGTCATTACATTATGAAGTTCAATAAACAATTCATTTATACTCTTGTGGCGCTGGTGGTGGTTGCTGCTCTTTACAGAATTATTCCCGGCCGCCCTTATGGTTTTGCACCGCAAATTGCAATTGCCCTTTTTGCAGGCTCCATCATGAAGGATAAGAAATATTCTTTTGCATTGCCATTACTCAGCATGCTTATCAGTGATTTGTTGTATGAAGTTTTATATACCAGTGGCCTTTCATCCATCAAAGGATTTTATGGTGGTCAGTGGTCAAACTATCTGCTTATTGTTGGCTTAACTGTATTTGGTTTCTTCATCAATAAAAGCAAAGCATTACAAATTGGCGCCGGTGCATTGGCTGCTCCAACTGCTTATTTTTTCATCAGCAATTTCACAGTTTGGTTAGGCGGCGGCGGATATCATCATCCAAAAACTATTGCCGGTTTAATGCAAACTTATGTTGATGGTGTTCCGTTTTACGGAGCAAGTATTGCAGCAACTGTTTTATTCTGCGGCTTATTCTTTGGTGGTTATGCACTGCTCAACAAGAAACAGGTTACAACAGCACATTAATTCATTTGAATTATAAATTTGAAAGTCCTGCCTTGCGGCAGGACTTTTTTATTACACCTGAAACACCCCAACCCTCATCTCCTCCATATCCGGATTATGATTCGCTGCATTAATACCTTCACTAATCACCTTTCTTGTTTCTGTTGGGTCAATAATTCCATCAACCCACAAACGAGCAGCGGCGTAATACGGAGTAGTTTGTTTTTCGTAGCGGCCTTTGATTTCATCCAAAAGTTTCTTTTCATCTTCAGCACTTACTTCTTTGCCTTTTGCTTTCATGGCAGCTACCTGTATTTGCAATAATGTATTGGCTGCTTGCCCGCCACCCATCACCGCAATTTTTGCTGTGGGCCAAGCATAAATAAAACGGGGATCATAAGCTTTGCCGCACATGGCATAATTACCTGCGCCGTATGAGTTACCAATTACAATGGTAAACTTTGGCACCACACTGTTGGCCACCGCATTCACCATCTTGGCGCCATCTTTAATTATACCACTATGCTCACTGCGGCTGCCCACCATAAAACCGGTGACATCCTGTAAAATCACCAATGGGATTTTCTTTTGATTGCAGTTGAGAATAAAACGTGCTGCTTTATCTGCACTGTCGTTATAAATTACACCTCCCAATTGCATTTCATTTTTCCTGTTCTTTACAATGGTGCGTTGATTAGCCACAATACCAACAGCCCATCCGTCAATTCGTGCATATCCGCAAAGGATAGTTTTACCATAATCCTGTTTAAACTGATCAAAGTCACTGTCGTCAACTATCCGTTCAATTACATCCAGCATATCATAGGTTTTCCCATCAGCAGGAAATAACCCATACAGATCGTCCGGATTTTTCTTGGGTGGTTTTGATGCAACACGGTTAAAGCCTGCTTTCTTTTTTTCGCCCAGCTTGCTCATCAGCTTCTTTACTTCATCCAAACATTCTTCTTCGGTTTTAAATTTATAATCAGCAATACCACTAATCTCAGTATGTGTTGCTGCACCGCCAAGTGTTTCAATATCGATGTCTTCCCCTATAGCTGCTTTTACCAGATAAGGACCTGCTAAAAAAATGGAGCCATTGCCTTCCACCATCAAAGTCTCATCACTCATTATGGGTAAATATGCACCACCAGCTACACATGCGCCCATCACCGCTGCAATTTGATTAATACCCATCGCACTCATTTTTGCATTGTTACGAAAGATGCGGCCGAAATGTTCTTTATCAGGAAAAATTTCATCCTGCATCGGAAGGAATACACCGGCACTGTCCACCAGATAAATAATGGGTAAATGATTTTCCATTGCAATCTCCTGCATTCGCAAATTCTTTTTACCACTTATGGGGAACCATGCACCTGCTTTCACAGTTTGATCATTCGCTACAATTACACATTGCCTGCCGCTTACATAACCAATTCCAGCTACAGTACCTCCTGCAGGACAACCACCCTGTTCTTCATACATTTCATAACCGGCAAAAGCGCCAATTTCAATAAAGGGGGCTTCTTTATCACGCAAATATTCAATACGTTCACGAGCCGTTAATTTGTTACGTTCTTTTTGTTTTTTGATAGATTTTTCCCCACCACCTTCGTAGATTTTTTGCAGACGGTTTTTCATTTCACTCAGGCTCAATTTCATTACATCCTCATTCTTGTTGAATTGTATATCCATGGCAATTAATTAAATCGTTACTGCAAGATAAGGGCAGAAAACGAAAAAGGCCCGCATTGCTGCGAACCTTTAAAGCTTGTGGAGAATACCGGAGTCGAACCGGTGACCTCTTGCATGCCATGCAAGCGCTCTAGCCAGCTGAGCTAATTCCCCATAAGGGTGACAAATATAGCACCCCTTGAAATACTGCCAAAATCAGATTACTGCTTCAACTCTTCTTTCGCTTCCTTCAGTTTCTCTTTAATCTTCTCTCCCACTTTATTCACTTCTTTCTTAGCGGGCTCAATTACTTTATTGGCAAGTGTATCAGTAAGTACAGCTCCTTTGCTTTGGGCAGAGTCAATGATTTCATTCATTTTATCCTGCGCTTTATCAACTGTATTTATTGTATCGGCTGCTTTTTCATTATCGGTTTTTTCACTTTCGTTGTTACAGGCCGTAAATAGTACGCCTACTGCCAGTACCAGTACATATTTTTTCATAGCTTCTATTTAGAATTCAAATTTATTTTTTTCTGAAGAATAATCGCATCGGCACTCCTTTAAAATTAAAAGCGGCACGCAACTGATTTTCCAAATAGTTCTTGTAAGGTTGTTTTACATCATCAGGATGGTTGCAGAAAAATGCAAAAGATGGTACTTGTGTTGGCAACTGTGTTACATACTTAATACTCACTGCAACACCACGCACAACAGGAGGATGATAGGCATTGATTGCTTTTTGCACCGCTTCATTCAACTCAGATGTTGAAATTTTTCGTTGTTTATTTTCTACCACCTGCAATGCTGCTTCAATACCCTGCATTAATCTTACTTTTTCAGTTGCAGAAATAAATAAGATGGGTACGTCATTAAATGGAGCCAACCGTTTTCTCAACTCCTTTTCATAATCACGAGCTGTATTGGTTTCTTTAGCCATCAAATCCCATTTATTTACCAGCACTACAATTCCCTTTCCCTTCTTCACCGCCAATGAATAAATATTTAAATCCTGTTGGGTAATTCCTTTTTCAGCATCCAGCAACAGCAAACAAACATCTGCTTCATCCATTGCACGTATAGCACGGATTACACTGTAAAACTCCAGGTCTTCATTAACTTTTGTTTTACGGCGAATACCTGCCGTATCAATCAAAATAAATTCTTTCCCATACAAATTGTAATGTGTATGAATAGTATCACGTGTGGTGCCTGCCACATTACTCACAATGGTTCTTTCTTCGCCTAACATAGCATTAAGCAAAGAAGATTTACCAACATTGGGTTGACCAATAATTGCAATGCGTGGACTTTGTTTGTCGTCTTTATCAGTAGCTTCCTCGGGAATCAACTCAGCAAGTGCATCCAGCAATTCGCCGCTGCCACTACCGGTCATACTTGACAGGAAAAATATTTTATCAAAGCCCAATGCATAAAATTCGCTGGCTTCCAAAAGACGATCATGATTATCTACTTTATTAATCGCTAAGAAAACAGGTTTCTCTGTACGGCGCAGAACATCTGCCATTGCTTCATCCAAGTCAGTAATACCAGTTGCAGCATCGCACATAAACACAATTGCATTGGCTTCATCCAATGCAATTTTCACCTGCTTGCGGATTTCTTTTTCAAACACATCTTCACTATCGGGCACAAAACCGCCTGTATCAACCAGGTTAAAACTCTTTCCATTCCAATCTGCCACACCATACTGGCGGTCACGTGTAACGCCGCTTTGGTCATCAACAATTGCTTTACGTTCCTGCAATAATCGATTAAAGAACGTACTCTTTCCGACATTCGGTCGGCCCACAATAGCCACTGTAAAACCACTCATAATTTAAAAATATAAAGGCGTCAAAAATAACAAATAAAAAACTATCAGCTAAGTTCAAAACCGCTTTGGAACTTTACTCAATCAATAACCATATTCCTTTAAAAACAAATCATTATCTCTCCACTTTGGTCGAACTTTTACAAACAGCTCCAAAAACACTTTGCTACCCACAAATTTTTCAATATCCACTCTTGCTTCACTGCCGATTTTTTTAATCATTTGCCCGCCGGTTCCAATCAGAATTGCTTTCTGGCTTTCACGGTTTACTATAATATCAGCAGTTATCTTAATCAAACTTTGCTTTTCTTTAAACTCAGTAACCAATACTGTAGCATGATAAGGAATTTCATCCTGGAACAAATCAAATATTTTTTCACGGATGAGTTCGCTCACAAAAAAGCGTGTGCTTAAATCAGTAAGTTGATCTTCTTCAAAGAAACGTTCCCCTTCGGGCAAAAGTTCTACAATTTCTTTGAGAAACTTTTCTTTCTTAAAACCAGTTAAAGCGGATATGGTAATAATCTTTTTGCAATATGCTTTGCTTTCAAAAAATGAAATGGCATGAGCAGAAAGCGCCGCATCACTTTTGTCAATTTTATTGAGCACAACGATACAGGGCACGCTTAATTTAAGTGATGCAAACAATTCATCATTTTCCTCCAGATTATCTTTGATATCCACCAGCAACAACGCCACATCTGCATCCTCCAAAGCGCTCTTTACACTCTGCATCATTTTTTGTTGCAGTTTGTATTTGGGATCGATGATGCCGGGAGTATCAGAAAAAACAATCTGGTACTCATTTGTTGTAAGAATTCCTTTTATGCGGTGCCTTGTTGTTTGCACCTTAGGTGAAACAATAGCCAGCTTCTCGCCCAGCAATGCATTCATCAATGTGCTTTTGCCTGCGTTGGGTTTACCAAATATGTTTACAAAACCTGTTTTCATAAAAACCTTCAGAATTTGCCGAAGTAAAAAAGAAAATCCCCCAAAGAGCGGGGGATTTTGTTGTTGCGAAGGGGAGGATCGAACTCCCGACCTTCGGGTTATGAGCCCGACGAGCTACCGCTGCTCTACTTCGCGGAATGGAGTGCAAATGTACAGTCTTAGAGCTTCGCTTCCAAAACATTCAGCACGTTTTTAAAATAAAAACCCCCGCCATGTGGCGAGGGCATATAGTAAGCAATTGGTTTGGCTTTATATCATTACCATTTATCTACTTCTTCTGTGGCGCCATTATCACCGGCACTTGCAGCAGGTGTTTCAACCACTGTTTCAACAGGAGCAGGAACTTCAGCAACAGGTGCACTTACAACCTGTACATCATCAGATCCTCCACCATCACCATCTCCGCTCGATGGAGCATCTTCATGGTTAAAGGCATCAAAATCAAAATCGGGCATCAATTCTGTTTTCACATAATCTACGGCCTCATTCAATCCTTTAATAAACTTATTAAAATCTTCCTTGTAAAGGAAAATCTTATGCCTGTCATAACCTTCGCCTGTAAAACGTTTACGGCTCTCTGTAATGGTTAAATAGTAATCATTACCACGGGTTGACCTTACATCAAAAAAGTAAGTTCTTCTTTTGCCGGCACGGATGCGTTTGCTGTAAATACTTTCCGCCCTTTTTTCGTTGTTATCGTACGCCACAATTGTTTGGTTTAGTTAATACGCTGTTAATGAACGGTGACAAAGATATAGTTCTTTTCCAATTGACAAAATTTTGATAAACCTCTGCAAATTATTCTTTTACAGCCGTTGTGGATGCTTCTTCGGCCAGTTGTTTACGGTAGAGTGATGCGTACAGGCCGTTACGTTGTAAGAGTGCTTCATGCGTGCCTTCTTCTGCAATTCTTCCATCATCAAGAACAATGATTCTGTCAAACCGCAGCAATGAAAAAATGCGGTGGGTAATAATGATGGCTGTTTTATCAACCAGGTATTGATCCAGTTGTTCCAGAATGGCTGCCTCTGTTCTTGAATCAACCGCACTAAGACAGTCATCCAATATAAGTAGTGCAGGGTCTTTTAAAATAGCACGGGCAATGGAAATCCGCTGTTTCTGTCCACCGCTGAGTGTAACCCCCCGTTCGCCCACCATCGTTTCATACCCTTTTGCAAATCCATTTATTTCTTTGTGAACTGATGCTTTACCGGCAGCATCTTTTATTTCTTCATCTGCATTTCTCAATCCGGAAAAGCCAATGTTGTTTTTAATACTGTCGCTAAACAAAAAAACTTCCTGCGGCACATAACTTAGTTGAGAACGGTAATGCTGCAAATCATAATCTTTCAAATCCACATCATCAATCAAAATACTACCGCTGCCAGCATCATAAAAACGTAAGAGCAATTGTGCAACTGTTGATTTACCCGAACCTGTTTTTCCAAT
>JBKCJY010000416.1:0-5553 GCA_046301455.1 Chitinophagaceae bacterium
GGAATCAGCATGAAGTTGAAAAGTTTTTCAAAGAACAAAAGCCTGATTATGTTTTTCTTGCTGCAGCAAAAGTAGGAGGCATTGTTGCCAACAATACTTACCGTGCAGAGTTTTTGTATGATAACCTGATGATTGAAGCCAACATTATTCACAGTGCCTACCTGCACAGTGTAACCAAATTGTTGTTCTTAGGATCATCCTGTATTTATCCCAAGTTTGCACAGCAACCTATTAAAGAAGAACATTTGCTTACAGGTATTCTTGAATCTACCAATGAACCTTATGCTATTGCAAAAATTGCAGGGTTGAAAATGTGTGATGCTTACCGCAGTCAGTATGGATGCAATTTTATTTCAGCAATGCCTACCAACCTGTACGGGCCAAATGATAATTATGATCTCAACAATTCACATGTATTGCCTGCATTGCTGCGTAAAATGATTGTTGCAAAACGTAATGGTGATGCAATTGTTGAAATATGGGGAACCGGTAAACCCATGCGTGAATTTTTACACGTAGATGATCTTGCCGAGGCATGTGTGTTTTTAATGCATCACTACAACGATGAAGGTTTGGTGAATGTTGGTTTTGGTGCTGATGTTACTATTTATGAATTGGCACATCTTATAAAAGATATCACCGGCTATACCGGCGAATTGGTCTTTAATACGGATAAGCCTGATGGCACTCCACGTAAGCTTATGGACAGTTCAAAAATTCATGCATTAGGATGGAAAGCAAAAATTGATTTGCGTACAGGTATTGAAAATGTTTTCAGCGAAATTCAATCGCTGCCCTTTTAATTATGTTTGAAATATTTAAAAAGAAAGAAAGGTCCCCGCAGTTTAGTGGTAATTACAGCGGTTTGCAAACAGATATGCATTCGCATTTATTGCCCGGGATTGATGATGGTTCGCCTGACCTGGATACATCTATTATGCTTATTAAAGGCATGATGGAGATGGGGTATAAAAAATTTATCACCACACCGCATATCTATCCTGATTTGTATCCCAATACAAAAGAAACGGTTACTCATGCACATAGCTTATTAACTGAACGGTTGAAGCAAGAGAAAATGGATGTTGAAATAAAAGCGGCTGCTGAATATTTTATTGATGATCTGTTTGCAGAGCGTTTGGCACAAAAAGAAGAATTACTTACTATACATAAAAACTGGGTGTTGATTGAAATTTCATTTGTGAGCCCACCGGGCGATTTAAATGAAAACATTTTTAATCTTATATTAAACGGCTATCAACCCGTATTGGCGCACCCTGAGCGTTATGGATTTTATTACAATCAGCCTGATGTGTTTCACCGCTTTAAAGATCAGGGCTGTTATCTGCAAATCAATTTACTGTCATTGCTGGGTTACTATGGAAAATCGGCCCAGGAAACAGCAAGAATGCTGGTGAAAGAACAACTGGTTGATTTGGTTGGTACAGATCTGCATCATGTTCGCCATCTTCAGGCAATGAATAATCCACACTTAATGGCCGAAACAGATGCACTGTTACAAAGCGGCCATTTATTGAATCCTTCTCTTTAAGTTTTGCCAAAACCAAGATTATTAATTGTTTTAAACAGGCTGTCAATAGGTGGTCCTGCTGTTAACACATTGGCCATTGCCCATGCGTTGCGGCATGATTTTGAAATATTGCTTGTTGCAGGTGAACCCGCTCATGGAGAAGGATCTGCTGCTTATTTGTTAGAAGAATACAATGGGTTTGATGTAAAACTTTCAGCAACAATCAAACGTTCAATACTGCCATTTAATGATGTAGCAGCATTTTTTGAGATCAAAAAAATCATCAAAGAGTTTAAGCCTCAGATCATTCATACGCATGGATCAAAGCCCGGAGTACTGGCACGTATTGCAGCATGGCAATTAAAAGTTCCGGTAATTGTACATACCTATCATGGTCATGTTTTTCATTCCTACTTTAATCCATTTATTTCTTCTTTCATTGTTCGTATGGAGCGATGGTTAGCAAAACGATCATCCTTTGTTATTGCCATCAATGAACGGTTGAAGCATGAATTGGAGCACGTGTATAAAATTGCGCCTTCCTCAAAAATCATTTTAAACAGACTGGGAATTGATGCGGAAAAGATGAATGATGTGAACGGAAGTAAAGCTGCAGCATTCAGAAGTGAATTTAAAATGGATGCATCGCAAATAGCCATTGGAATTATTGGCAGGTTGGCACCGGTTAAAAATCATGGTGTATTTATTGAACTGGCTTCAGCACTGCTCAAAAAAAAGCAATTTGCGCTAAAGTTTTTTATCATTGGTGATGGCGATGAAAAGCCTAAGTTGGAACAAAAGCTTAAGCAAAGTGGTATCAGCTATACCAATGCAGGTACACTATATAACCCGGATGCTCCGGTAGTATTTACTTCCTGGCGACGGGATCTTGATGTGGTTCTGTCAGGATTAAATTTAGTTGTGCTCACATCATTAAACGAGGGGACGCCTGTTTCAATTATGGAAGCAATGGCAGCAGGTAAGCCTGTAATTGCCTCCAATGTGGGTGGAATTGCCGAATTGTTTGAAACGAATAAAAACGGCTGGCTTTATGAAGACGCTTCATTACTTCCTGAAAAATGTCTTGAACTTATTCAAAACCCTGAAATCAGTAAATCAATTGGTTCAAATGCAAAAGCATATGCAATGAATCATCTTTCACTTCAAAAGCAGGCCAATCTTCTAATTAAGGCCTATTTATCTGCTTTATAGCGTTTCGCTACACGCTTCTTTGAACGTTTTCCCCTCTAAATTTTGGTTTGTTTAACGAAGACTAGAAACTTAGGCGATAAGAATATAGTAATCAATGATTTAAATTTTTTAATTTTCTAAACCTTTTGTAGGTTACATCTGTTTTTATATCAAATGAACAAGTTCACAATCAAAGACCTAGAGAATTTAAGCGGTATCAAAGCTCATACGATCCGCATTTGGGAGCAGCGTTATACTTTTTTAAGACCAGAACGTACTGCTACCAATATTCGCTATTACAGCAATCAGGAATTGAAGACACTTTTAAATATATCTCTTCTTAATAAGTACGGGTATAAGATCTCTCATATTAACCGTATGAGGAATGAAGAACTGAGGGATAAAATATTGTCTTTAAGTGGAAGCCAGGCTCAGCAGGAACGCATTGTAAATGATTTGATACAGCACATGATCGATCTGGATATGGATGCTTTTGAGCAGGTGCTTGATAATTTCATCCTTTCAAGGGGTATTGAAAAAACCATTACCTATATCATATTTCCTTTTATGGAGCGTATCGGTATTTTATGGCTTACCGATCATATTAATCCTGCACAGGAGCATTTGATTACCAATATTATACGTCAAAAGATCATTGTAGGGATCGAAAATATTGTAACACCATTTCAGCTTAAGTCGCAAATCCTACTTTTCATGCCGGAAAATGAGCATCATGAGTTGGGATTACTTTTCATGAACTACATGCTTAAAAGTCGTGGTATTAAGACCATCTATTTGGGAGCCAATGTACCCATTAGTGATCTTGAATTTGTTGCTGATCTTAAAAAGCCTGATTATATATATACGCATCTTACTACCGTAATGAAGGAGTTTAATTTTGAAAAATTCCTTAACATTCTTAAAAGCCGCTTTCAGGATGCACCCATATTAATATCGGGTCTTCTTACTTCTACTTTTGAGAAAAAGTCACCCGGTGGAAATATCCGGTTCCTAAAATCACTCCAGGAGGTAAATGAATTTATTGCCACGCTCAAGTAATTATTAAGTTAATTGGGCAGGCGATTCTTAAGGTTATTTCCCAGTATCTGAATTGTTATTGATCAGGACCTACACCTGAATTTTCATTTCTATTGTTCATTTCTTCTGTTTTTAAGGGCTTCATTTGTCAAAAATTGCTCTAAAACCATACTGTATAAGGAATTTGGTAAGGATACCTATTTACAACTTATTGGTTTAAAGTGTTTTACTTTTTTACAAAAATATTAAACATAAGTTTTGGTAGAATGGTCAGGTATTGTTTAAATTTGAGGTATAAATAATTAAACACAATTAGCCATGTCAACTGTTGAGTTCAATCAAATGCTGGTAAATAACACGGACTTTTTAAAGCCGTTTGCTTTTACACTTACGAGAGACAATGAGACTGCAAAAGATTTATTACAGGAGACAATATTCAGGGCATTGGCAAATAAGGATAAGTACAATGTAGGTACAAATATCAAGGCATGGCTGTACACCATCATGCGGAATATCTTTATTAATAACTACCGCCGCCGTGTTAAACAAAATACCATTTTTGATTCAACACCAAATGACTTCTTTTTAAACTATCAACAGGCAACTGTGAGCAATGATGCTGAGCGTACCCTCAAAATGAAGGAAATACAAAATGCCATTCACAATCTTCCTGAGATATTCAAAAATCCTTTCATGCTTTATTTTGAAGGATTTAAGTATCACGAAATTGCGGAGTCATTAAACGAGCCTTTGGGTACTATCAAAAGCCGTATCCATTTTGCACGTAAATTGCTAAAAGAACAAATTTCCCGCAACTAAACTTAACTTACTTCTTATTTGTGCCTAAAGCTATAGTAATCGGAAGCGGTTTTTCCGGACTTGCAGTTTCATCTTTTCTTGCCAAAGATGGATGGGATGTAACTGTATTGGAAAAACATTCACTACCAGGCGGCCGCGCCCGCAAGATGGAGGTGAATGGTTTTACATTTGATATGGGTCCAAGCTGGTATTGGATGCCCGATGTATTTGAACGCTATTTCGCACAATTCGGTAAAAAAGTTTCTGATTATTACCAACTTCACCGCCTTGACCCATCTTATAGAGTTTATTTTAAAAATGACATACTTGATATTGCTGCTGATTATGAACAACTCAAGGCATCTTTTGAAAAATTAGAACCCGGTAGTGGTACACAATTAGACCAATTCATGGCTGAAGCTGCTTACAAATACAAAGTGGGCATCAACAAACTGGTGTTTAAGCCCGGTCAATCCATCACAGAATTTTTGGATGCAGATTTAATGAAAGGTTTGTTTAAGCTGGATGTGTTTACTTCCATGAGCAAACATGTGCGCAAGTTTTTTAAGGATGAACGATTGATTGAATTGATGGAGTTTCCTGTGTTGTTTCTGGGTGCATTGCCACAAAACATTCCTGCTTTGTACAGTCTTATGAATTTTGCAGATGTAAAATTGGGAACCTGGTTTCCGCAGGGAGGAATGTATAGCATTGTTGATGGTATGTATTGTGTGGCGAAAGATGTAGGTGTGAAATTTTTATTTGACCAAAATGTAACCGAGATAAAAGTTGAATACGGAAAAGCAACTGGTGTAGTTCATAATGATGTATTTACAAAAGCAGATGTTGTAGTAAGCAGTGCGGATTATCATCATACTGAAACAAAATTGCTGCAACCGCAATTCAGAAATTATTCTGATGCTTATTGGGATAAGCGAGTGATGGCGCCATCCTGTTTATTGTATTATGTGGGTATCAACAAAAAGTTAAACAAA
>JBKCJY010000417.1:0-9731 GCA_046301455.1 Chitinophagaceae bacterium
CATCAAAAAGCTTGATTAACGTCAGCTTCGGCAACAGCAGTACTGGTGAACTTTGAGGTTTATTCTTTTTCATCAAAGGAATAATCGAAGTGAATGTATGATCCTGTGAATAACTAAGTAACGGCGGGTTTATTTTCCTGCTTTTTTTTAGATGAAAATAATCAATAACTAAGTATAAACCTGTAGTGTGTATTTTTAAAAAAACTTCCTTTTGTAAACTGTTTGAGTAATTTTACAGAAGAATTAAGTACCCTAAAAATCCGTGATCCATGAAATACGTTTTATCCCTTTTTATAACTCTATGCTTGCCAGTTATTATTTTTTGTCAGGATATTACCGGCCTTTGGCAAGGCACTTTGTATAACGACTCATCAAAGCAATATTTAGATTACGAAATTGTAATTAATAAGGAAGCAAAATCCTATTCTGCATTTTCTCTTACCTGGTTTGTAGTTGAAGGAAAAAAATATTTTGGCATCAAGAAACTGGATGTGCATATTGCAAAGGATGGAAAGATTATTCTTGTTGACGAAAAAATAATTGAGGAGAATTATCCTGCGGAGTTTGCTCAGCATATTCAGCAATTGAATGTATTGGATTTTAAAACAGAAGGCTCTACTGCTTTTTTAGAAGGCCCTTTTGTAACCAAGCGCACTAAAAAGTACAAAGAACTTACCGGTCGGATAGCAATTAAGAGAGTAGACTTATTAAGCCAAAGCGATTTAATGCAGTTTATGCAAACCAGTGCGTTTGCAAGTGTAACTCCAGGCAAGTAAAGTACCACTTCTCCCTCATCAATAAAAAAAATCCTGCATTATTACAACGCAGGATTTTCAATTTTCTATTAACCAGTTTTCAATTCGTCTTACGCTTCTGCATCAGCGAAACTACTTACAGGCTCACATGTGCAAATCAAATTACGATCGCCATGTGTGTTGTTGACTCTTGCAACGCTTGGCCAAAATTTGTTGTGGGTTACATAATACAAGGGATAGGCTGCTTCCTGGCGTGTATAAGCGTGGTTCCATTCCTGTGCAGTAACAACAAACTGTGTATGCGGTGCATTCTTTAATGGGTTATCAGTTTTGTCTGCACGGCCTTCTTCTATGGCTTTTATTTCTGCACGAATGCTTAAGAGCGCATCACAAAAACGATCAAGCTCCGCTTTATCTTCACTCTCTGTGGGTTCAATCATAATGGTGCCAGGCACAGGAAAACTCATAGTAGGTGCATGAAAACCGTAATCAATTAAACGCTTGGCCACATCTTCTGCTTCAATACCTGCTGTATTTTTAAACGGACGCAGATCGACAATAAATTCGTGCGCACATGTACCGTTAGCACCTGTATAAAGAATATCAAAATCTTTTTCCAAACGTGCCTTCATATAATTGGCATTGAGAATAGCATACTCTGTTGCGTTCTTTACTCCTGTTGCACCCAACATGCGTATGTATGCGTATGAGATTAAAAGAATTGAAGCGCTGCCATAAGGAGCGGCACTTACTGCTCCATTTGTGGAGTGATTGATATGTCCGGGCAAATGTTTTGCCAAATGTGCTTTTACACAAATAGGACCCATGCCGGGGCCGCCTCCACCATGTGGTATTGCAAATGTTTTATGCAAATTCAAATGACAAACATCTGCACCAATTAAACCGGGACTTGTTAATCCTACCTGCGCATTCATATTGGCGCCGTCCATATATACTTGTCCGCCATGCTGGTGAACGATGTCGCAAATTTCTTTTACGCTTTCTTCAAAAATGCCATAGGTACTTGGATAAGTAATCATGGTAGCTGCAAGATTGGCGCTGTATTGCTCTGCTTTTGCTTTAAAATCAGCAACATCAATATATCCATTATCCAATGCTTTTACAACCACCACCTTCATCCCAGCCATTACTGCACTTGCAGGATTGGTGCCGTGAGCTGAGATAGGAATTAAACAAACATTACGATGTGCATCGCCATTTGCCAAATGATAATTACGAATGGTGAGTAGCCCTGCAAACTCTCCTTGTGCACCACTGTTGGGTTGCATACTGCATGCATCAAACCCGGTGATGACATTGAGATAGTTTTCAAGATTGGCAATCATTTCCAAATAACCTTCAGTTTGTGTGGCAGGTGCAAACGGATGAAACTTGCTCCAGTGATTCCAACTCAATGGCATCATTTCACTTGCTGCATTCAACTTCATCGTACAACTGCCCAATGAAATCATGGAAGTGTTGAGCGATAAATCTTTATTCTCCAGTTGTTTGATGTAACGCATCATCCTGCTTTCGCTGTGATGGCTGTTAAAGTTAGGATGTGTTAAATAGGCTAATGTCCTTTGCAATGAAGATGGTATGTGCTGCAATGAAGCATTTTCGTCAATAGTGAATGCAACAGCATTTGTATCATTCTCAAAACAGTTGATGAGGTCAAACAAATCCTCTGCAGTTGTAGTTTCATCCAAAGAAATACCAACAAGTTCATTGTTGAAATAACGAAGATTGATTTCCTGTTTCTCCGCTTTTGTTTTGATAGCTGCGGTGTCTTTTACTTTTACTGTAAGTGTATCAAAGTAAGAATCACTCACCAGTTCATAGCCTCTTTCCTTTAATGCCTCAGCTACTGTTTGTGTGAGGATTGCAACTCGTGTGGCGATATTTTTTAAACCAACCGGCCCGTGATATACTGCATACATCGCTGCCATGTTTGCAAGTAATGCCTGCGCAGTACAAATATTGCTGGTTGCTTTTTCACGCTTAATGTGTTGCTCTCTTGTTTGTAATGCCATACGCAAAGCACGGTTGCCCTGTGCATCAATGCTCACGCCAATAATGCGGCCGGGCATGGAGCGTTTAAATTCATCTTTGGCGGTAAAGAACGCAGCATGTGGACCGCCAAAACCAAGGGGTACACCAAAACGTTGTGCACTTCCAAAAGCAACATCAGCACCCAACTCACCGGGAGGCGTTAAAAGTGTAAGCGCTAATAAATCTGTTGCCATTGCAATCATTGCACCATTGGCATGTACACTTTCAATAAATGATTTATAATCTTCAACAGAACCTTTATTGTTGGGGTATTGCACCAATGCACCAAAGTAGGTATTATCAATAGTTGTTGTTTTATAATCGCCAAATACTACTTCAATCCCAATTGGTGTGCCACGGGTAATTAATAAATCTTTTGTTTGCGGAAAAACTTCTTCATCCACAAAAAACTTTGGACGATCAATCTTATCTGTTCGGTTGATATGATGAAAGAGCATGTTCATTGCTTCAGCAGCAGCGGTTGCTTCATCAAGTAAGGAAGCATTGGCAATGGGCAGCGCAGTCAAATCGCTCACCATAGTTTGAAAGTTGAGCAAACTTTCCAAACGGCCTTGTGAAATTTCAGCCTGGTAAGGAGTGTATTGCGTGTACCATCCCGGATTTTCAAAAATATTTCGCAAAATCACAGATGGTGTGATGGTGTCATAATAACCCTGTCCAATATAATTTTTAAAGAGTTTGTTTTTGAGTGAAAGGTCTTTGATGTGTTTGAGATAATCAGCTTCACTCATACTTTCTGGAATGCTGAGCGCTTCTTTGCTGCGGATAGAGGCAGGTACTGTTTTACTGATTAGTTCTTCAAGTGATGACAGGCCAATTGTGGCTAGCATTTTTTCTTCTGTGCCGATGGTTCCGATATGACGGCCGATAAACTCCTGTTGCTGCTGTTCAAAAAGATTCATTTGTAATTTCCGGATTTTAAAAAGGTTGATGCAATGGGAAGCAATAATTTTAAAGCGCTGCAAAGGTAAGGGGTGAAGCATTACAATAAAATGACTGTTAGACTGGTGGGGAAAGGCTGTGAAATGGAAAATGAACGTTCTTTGCAATATGGCCGATGATTTATTAAACAACTGGGAAAAAAAGAGTGCCGCCCATCAAAAAGAGTACAAGCGTTTTTTGCAAAGGGCTGATAAAAACAAGGTTTTGAAACAGCTTCCTGAGTTTCATGATGAAGCGTTTGAAAAAGTAGATTGCCTGCAATGTGCCAATTGCTGTAAGAATTATTCGCCCCGGTTTAAAACGCCAGATATCAAACGCATCAGTAAACATCTGGGTATGAAAGAAGGTGCTTTTATTGAACAGTATTTGAATTTGGATAACGAGGGTGATTATGTTGTAAAATCAAAGCCCTGTCCATTTTTGGGTGCAGATAATTATTGCAGTATTTATGAAGTACGCCCAAGCGATTGTGAGCGCTTTCCTTATACAGATGAAGATGTGATTTTAAAACGGCCGCATCTTACAATAAAGAACTCCACCTTTTGCCCCATTACTTATTTTGTGCTGGAGAAGTTGATTGCTGAAAAATAAAAAGCCCCGCAACTTGCAGGGCTTTCTTTAAAACAAATTCAATTTTTATCTCTCGTTTGTACCATTTGCAGGAATGTTAAACATGCTTGCAATTTGTGAATAGCTCATGCCTTTTATTTGAGAAATGGTATAACCGGCGGCTGGACCGCTAACTAAGCGTCCGCCTGAAACAGCGCCTGGAATAACTACATAGCGATATTCTCTGCAGCAAGGAGTAGCTGAATTTGAATTGTCGTGCAAGAAAAATGTGTAGAACATTCTTCCATTAGCTGGTACGTAACCAAAGGTTCCAGATCCACTAAATACATATTGCGTGTAAGGCAATTGAAAAGGGCCATTATTTGAGCCAAACTGATCACGTACGTAGGCTAAAATTGCACCTTGATTGATATTGGTTGTTGTAACTGAGGTTGCAGCTACATCTGCAACTTTATTGTTACTTCCACTCAAAACAGTATCTCTCCAATTGTTAGGAGTTGCCCAGCTTGAGTAAATTACGTTTGCAGTACCTGCTGGTCCTTGAGGGCCTTGAGGCCCGGTGGCTCCTGTAGGTCCTTGAGGTCCCGCGGGTCCTTGCGGGCCAGTTGCACCAGTTGCACCGGTTGCACCGGTTGCTCCAGTTGCTCCGGTAGGTCCTTGAGGTCCAATAGGTCCTTGAGCTCCGGTAGCACCAGTTGCGCCTGTAGCACCAGTTGAGCCTTGTATACCCTGTAATCATGTAGGGCCTTGTGGTCCTGGGGGTCCAGTATCACCTTTACATGCATTTAATAAAATAACTGCATAAAGTAAGACTGATGGGATAATTAATCGTTTTTTCATTTTTTTTGTTTGATTAATGATAAATTAAAGATAAATGTTTTTGAAATTATTTAAACAACTCCAAATAGAATAATTGTTATCTTATATTGGTGTCTTCGAACAAAGAAGCGTTGGCAAAAGCCAAGGCAGTTAATCGACTTACCATAGTTCGAAAATTGAGTAAGCTTTCAACACAGCCCTTTGAAATTTCTGCCTGGTAATGTCTTTTTGCCTAGGCTACCCTTGATTTTTAAAGATGTTATAAAGAAATCTGAATGGAGCGATGGTATCAGAATATAACTCTATCTATTTTAGATGCTGATAACTATTATACTGTTTATGACATCCATCCATCAGATTATGAAAGATTTCTTTAATGTTAAAGATGTAATTATAAAACGTCCGCATTTTACTCTTAAGAACTCTACATTTTGCCCCATTTCTTATTTTGTACTAATGAAGTCGATTGAATCAAAATAAAAAACCCTGCAATTTGCAGGGTTCTTTATAAAGAAATTAATTTTTATCTCATGTTTGTTCCGTTTTCAGGAATACTAAATAACATTTTTACTTGCTCATAGCTCATTGCTTTTATCTGGTCAACGGCATAACCGGCTGCTGGGCCATTTATGAAACGGCCACCAGCCACTCCTCCAGGAATCACAATTGTTCTGTACTGAATAGACGTGCTTACTCCAACTGAGGCGGTATTGTCGTGTGTATACCTTGTGTAAATAGCTTTACCGGCAACATTTACTGCAGACATTGTACTAGTTGTCCCTCCGGCGTTGGAAGTGTAAGGAAATTGGAAAACACCCTGGCCAAATTGAAAATAATGCAGTACTGTTCCCTGGTCAATATTAATCTGTGTAAGCGAAGCAATCTCTCTGTGATTAACTTTCAGTAAACTTCCATCGATTACACTGTCACGCCAAGCCTGAGCAAGAACTGCCCATGATGTATAAATTACGTTAGCAGTACCAACAGGTCCTTGCGGTCCAACAGGTCCTTGCGGTCCGGTAGCGCCAATAGGTCCCTGCGGTCCGGTAGCGCCGGTAGCTCCCTGCGGTCCCGTAGCACCAGTAGCACCGGTAGCGCCCTGAATTCCCTGTAAGCCGGTGGTGCCTTGTGGTCCTGTAGGTCCGGTATCACCTTTACAAGCGTTTAATACAATAACAGCAGTAAGTAAGACTGATGGGATAATTAATAATTTTTTCATGTTTTAGTTTTGAGTTAAAAAATATTTTCTTAAAGAAAACTAGTCTCTAAGTTTTTTAGGACATGAATGTAATAAATATTTTCTTTATAACATCGGGTTAAAAAAAATAGAGGTGTCTCTCATACAATTAATTTCTATATTCGTTAACGTTAGTTCAATTTAATTTAAGCTCTTTTTTAAGAAAGGGCTTGGTATTCAAAATTCCAAATATTAAAACAAACAGAACATGAAACATTTATTTCTTTTTTTCTTTTTGCTTACAGCGTTTACTTCCTTTGCTCAATTTGAAAAAGGTACAAGAACCATCGGGTTTAACTTAGGATCAATTGGGTTTACAAATTTTCAGCAGTCATATGATTATGGTAACTTAGGAATTGCAAAAGATACACGAAATACATTCTTCTTTTCTGTACAGCCCTCAATGGGTAAGTTCTTTAGTGAAAATTTATTAATTGGCGGCGGACCATCTTTAAATTTTTCTACAACAAAGTTTACATCAAGTAGAAATTCATTCAGTGGAAGTACGTTTGCCGGAGGTGCTAATGTATTCGGACGTTATTATTTTGGTTCAGAAGGATTTATGCCTTACGGCCAAGTAAACTTTGGTGTTGGTTTTGGTGGTGGCTCTTATGATGGTAATGCAAAAGGAGAAATTGGAAACCTCACATTCACCTCAAAATACACTGAAGATTTAAAAAGCATATTTAACCTTAGCGCAGGAGCAGGCTTTGGTTTCACTAAACTTTTTAATAAACATGTTGGTATGGATGCAGCTGTTTATTATCAATTTAACCGGAATGCTTATAACTACAAATCTGTTACAGATCGCACTTATTCAAACAATAATTCTGATCAGCTAATATCAGAGTATAAGTATGCTGGTTTATCAAATAATGTAGCTGTGTCATTAGGCATAATTGTATTTCTTGATTCCAAAAAATAATCCTTTGAAACCCAGCCCTGCTTTTTTTCTGGTTATGTTCTTCATTTCCTGCTCACCCAAATCGATCAGGATTGAGGGAAAAAAATTGCAGCAGGTTACTGTTACTGATATGGGTGATTTGTATTCTACCTATAAATTTACCGAAGCAGATAAAAAGGAGCTAGGTATTCAATTTCAAAATAAAGATGTAGTAAACCAAATTATTACTTATAGTAAAGAAGAAAACTGGCCAGTTGCCATCAATTCACTTGAAAAACGATTAAAAGCGAGGGCCACCATGCTTAGATATGACTTTTACAAAGTGGCTGTTATCGGCAATAAAACAATACTCACTCTGCCTCCTCAAAAAAACAGGCATATGCCTTATGGGTTTGTGCCCGCAGGTACTATGTATATGGTTATTAAAAGCAGCTCAGTAAAAGGCTTGTAAAAAATAAAAAATAAATGCCCTGGATATTTCAGGTCATTTGTTTTTTAATGAGGGTGGCTCAAAAAAAAACCTCTTCCTTTTGGGAAGAGGCGGCTAATCAGTTACCATTAACCATTAAACCTTATCATCACAACAAATGTAATATTTTTTTTCGCAAAAACAGGACTGGTTTTATTTATTTCCATTGGTGTTTGTAGTTGCGGGCATAGCTGTCAAAAGAGACTTTTCCGTACTTGTTCTCGCCAAAATAAGTAGTGATCAGCTCCATATCTTTTACTTCAAGCATTCCTGCAATCGGTTGAGGTGATGAATCATCTGCAGGAATAATCACTGTAGTTGGATAAGCTAATTCTCCACCTGTTAAGTACAAGGCAATATCATTTGTTTTATACTGAGGGTTGAAACGGTAGAGCTTGCCTTTCCAATTAATTTCTTCCCGGGTTTCGGCGTTGAGTTTTACCACATAAAATTTTTCGTTGAGGTAGTTTATGAGTTGTGCGTTTGTGTATGTTTTTTTATCCATCACTTTGCACCAGCCGCACCAATCGGTATAAAGGTCAATCAAAACGGGGCGGGGTTGTTCTTTTAATTTTGCTTCAACTTCAGCAAGTGTGAGCCAGTTGAGTTGTTCTTTTGGTTCTTTTTGTTGAAAAGAACATAGAAGCATCAACAAAACAGGAATAATGGATTTAAAAGCAAACTTTTGCATAGTACTTTTGTTTATTGTTACAAATTTAAACGAATAAACGTGAAGAAAATTGTCGTAGCTATGACGGGAGCCAGTGGCTCGGTGTATGCAAAAGTTTTGTTAGAAAAACTGGCTGCGGCCAAAAATCAATATGCGGAAGCAGGATTGGTGATGACAGAAAATGCTAAAGACGTTTGGAAAACGGAGTTGGGCAATGAAGACTATAAGCAGTTGCCTTTTCTAATATATGGCACTATGGATTTTCATGCGCCTTTTGCATCCGGCTCAGCCAAATTTGATACCATGATTATTGTGCCCTGCAGTATGGGAACTTTAGGGAGAATTGCTGCAGGCATTTCCAATGATTTAATTACACGTGCTGCGGATGTAATGCTCAAAGAAAGGAGAAAATTGATATGTGTTGTGCGTGATACACCTTACAGTTTAATTCATATTAAAAACATGGAAACGGTTACACTGGCCGGTGGTATCATTGCCCCTGCAACTCCCTCTTTTTATTCTGTTCCGAAAACAATTGAAGAAGTTGCTGCAACAGTTGTTGATCGAGTTTTGGATTTGGCCGGTGTTGATGTGAAGACGTTTCGTTGGGGAAGTTGAGTCGTTAGCCGATAGGTGTTGTGTTTCTTCGTTAATCATTAGCATCCGAACCCGGATCGTCAATAACATTTTTATTTTCTTTAGTATGCCATGATGTTTTTTTATTGGCACCAATGCTGAAGATTAAAACTGTAATAACAATCGCTGCAAAAATTCCAATCCACATGCGTACTTATTTAGTAGTTAATTCTTCATACGCAGCGGTTAAAGACCGTTGCAGAGCATCATCTTTCTATTTTGTTTCAAATCGAAGCGTTGTTATTTTGATAAGCTCTTCTTTTGTTTTATCGGATTTAATTTACAGTTCACATGAAAATTTAATGTGTAACTTTTAAATGTTGAATAAATGCACTTCCCAAAAATACATCTGTTGACCAAAAAAATATTGAAACTATTTTTAGTATTTCAGTTTTCGTAATGATGATGCTTTTAACCAGGTAACAATTACCACCAGCAATGTCATACATCCGCCAAACACCACACTCGGGACAGTGCCCATAATACTTGCAGCTACACCACTTTCGAACTGACCAAGCTCATTACTGCTATTGATGAAGATAGAACTTACACTGCTTACACGGCCACGCATTTCATTGGGAACAAACAATTGCAGCACTGTACCACGAATGATGACACTAACTCCATCAAATAAACCACTGATGAAGAGTGCTGCA
>JBKCJY010000418.1:0-1247 GCA_046301455.1 Chitinophagaceae bacterium
AAGAAATGGAACGTAAAAGTTGATTCATGTTTCCTGTTCAAATAAACGTTTTCAATAAAGTACAATGCGTGATTAGGGCGGGGTTTCACTTAAACAGGATACTTCGGTTTTGAACAGGGTTGGATACTTTAAAATCTTCTATAAAAACAGGCTGCAATATAATTTATTCTGTTGAGAATATTTACCCAACTTTTGCCCGCAAACGTTGCTTTCATTAAAATTTAATATCAAAAAGCAAAACCCGCCTGCGGCGGGTTTTGTTGACTTTATTCATTTAAAAAATTATTTAACAAACTTTAACTGCACAGGTGGTTGATTTTCACCACGAAGCAGGAGGTAATACATGCCTGAAGGCAGTTGCGGTACCGACAGATTGTACAAAGGTTGTACCCCATCAAACTGCCAGGTGCGGCTGAGGATTATTTTTCCATCCACACCCATTATCTGCACATTGTACATGCCTTTGGGCATACCGCCTGTAAAGAGCTGTACATTTCCGCCCTGCACGGGGTTGGGATAGATAGAAGGATTTCCTGCCCTGTTGCCAAACCACACACGGATGATTTGCGACTGCCTGCTGCGGTTGGTATTGTCCACTGCTGTAACACGGTAATAGTTCCAGCCATTAACCGGCTGTTCATCCAGTGTGGTATAATCAGCAGTGGAAGTATTTTGAATGGCTGCAATTTTTATCAATGAAGTAAAATTGCGACCATCGGTACTGCGTTCCACCAAATAATGCTGTTGTTCATCATTTCCTTTTACAGAGAAACTGAGTTCAGTATCTTTTGTGCGATTGCGGCCATTGAAAGAAAGCAGGGTGAAAGGCAGCGGGTTGTCATTCGGGTTCGTACTTCCCAGTGTAAAGAATAAGTAATTGCCGGGAGTGTTGTAAGTAATGGTGGATGTACCGGTGCCTGGATTTGCAGGGCTACCAGATGTACCGCCAAAATCATCGCCCCATCCTGAATTTCCATAAGGAACCACTCGAAGTGTGGATACATTTGTAACATACGTTGTATTGCAGGGGCTTTGGTTTGTCCACGTAAGTGTTACTGAACGTTGGGTACTTCCTACCATACGGCCCAAGAACCAATGTTCACAATAGCTGATTCTTTGCAAGCCCGCAGCTGCTGCAACAGGGCTGATCCATCCCCGAACGGTTGAGCTTTGCCTGTGAAACTCTGCAATAAATTCATCGGTGGCTGAACCTCCTGCCCCAATTCCAATATAGCGGTAATGATTGG
>JBKCJY010000419.1:0-6380 GCA_046301455.1 Chitinophagaceae bacterium
CAATGGCCGCAAATATAGAAGCACGTAAAGAAGTTTCATCAGCTTTGCCTTTGCCTGCAATATCAAATGCAGTTCCATGGTCAGGACTGGTGCGAATAACAGGCAGACCAGCAGTATAGTTTACTTCATCACCTATAGCCAATGATTTAAATGGTATCAAGCCTTGGTCGTGATACATTGCCAGCACTGCATCAAATTTTTCATATTGTGCACGTGCAAAAAAAGCATCGCTGCTGTAGGGGCCAAAGCAAAACACATCATGTTGTTGTTTGGCTTCTTTGATAGCAGGTTTTATGATTTCTTCTTCTTCTTTGCCAATTAGTCCTTCATCCCCTGCATGCGGGTTTAAGCCCAGCACAGCAATTTTTGGTTTATCAATTCCAAAATCCTGTTTCAAACTCTGGCTTACAATTTTAAGTTTTGAGATAATGGCTTCTCTCGAAATGTGTTTTGCTACTTCGCCCACAGGTACATGCTCAGTAAGCAAGGCTACTTTCAAATTATCCGCTGTCATAAGCATAGCCACATCATTTGCATTAAAAAATGCTTTTAAGAATGGAGTATGCCCTGTGTAAGGAAACAAATCGCTGTAAACATTTTTCTTATGTATAGGAGCAGTAACCAACGCATCAATTTGTTTATTCTTTAATGCTTCTGTTGCTGCCACCAATGATTTAATGGCATATTGTCCTCCCGTATCATTCAACTGTCCCGGAGTAATCGCTACTTCTTCTTCCCAGCAACTGGAAATAGTTACCTGCTTTGGGCTTAAACGGTTCAGTTCATTTGTAGCCTGGTAACTGAAGTTTACATCAGGAATACTTTTCTTATAAAAGTTAATCACTTTGTTAGAGGCAAATACAACAGGTGTACACAGCTCATGCAGGCGTGCATCGCTCAACGCTTTAATAATGATTTCAATGCCTATGCCATTTAAATCGCCGCAGCTAAAACCGATAACAGGTTTGCGTTCTGATATGTTCATATACAGTAATATTGTTGCAAATGTAACGATTGCCCATAAGTAACAATCACAAATTACAGGAGCTTTTAAGCGTGATTTTTCTAAGTGTATTATCATTTGCCAATAATAACAGGGTGCATAGTATTTGTTAATAAAGAAACAAACCGTAATCCCATGAAAATAAAACTCATCTTCATTTCACTATTCTTTACTTTTCAGTCAATAAGCGCTGGTGTTTTGGATAATGTAGAAATTCAGGGATCTGCTACCATCGTCTCTAATGATTTTCTTTTTTAAACTAACCGTAATACCCCTAAAGTGGCACTCAATTGGGCATATCATAATCCAATGATGGTAGCATTCTATTATGTTGAACGATCAAACGATGGTGTCAATTTCACCCCACTTACAAATGTAATGTCTTGAGGTGAAACGTGGTATCATTATCGTGACCGCAGTGTTCCTGCTGGTGGACTTACGTATTACAGGTTAACAGCTTTTCAGCATGATGGTAGTATTATTTATTCAACTGTAGAAAGCATTCGTAACCAGGGAAATGGTTGCCGCTAAGTGTTTTTTTGTTTTTTACTACAGGTTAAATTAAGTTCAAATGTTATGTAGTATTCATTTCAATTTATAATTTGCTACTCAAATCTTATTCCAATGAAAACTTTAATTCTCCTTTCAGGCTTAGCCCTGTTTTCAAGTGCGTTTGTTGGCGAAAAATCAAAATCATCCAACACAAAAGTTATAACAGTAAAAGCAGTAAATCAGCCATTTGCTTACTTCCGTGTTCACCGCATGGCCAATGATGCCTCGTTAAACTGGGGTATTACAAATCCATTGGAAGTCAACAAATTCACCATCAAGTATTCATTTGATAACAGTTGGTGGCTGGATTATGATAATAATGGCATTATGTGCAATGGCGCTGCAACTCACCGTCATCGTATTCCTGCATTACCCGGAACAACTTATTACAAAATAGTAGCAGAAATGATGGATGGTTCTGTAATGGAATCTCCTGTCGAAGCGCTTCGTATTGTAAAAAGAGGATAATCATTTACCTATACCCGTAATAGTGAAACCATCATCACTATTTAAATGTACTCTATGAAATAAATTTTACTGTTCCTGGCAACAGTGATGACGCCTTTTCTTGCATTTTCACAAATTACTTCTCCCATTATAAAAGCAAATTTTGGAGTGGAGGCAGATTTGCGTGCAAACTTTTTTAATGGATTTGCATCAGCCGGTAATGATGATTGGTTTAATGGAGGCAGTGCAGGCCCGGGTATAAATGTAATTGATACAACAGGCGCAGCATTTATTGTAAACCGTTACATTTCACAACCTGCTACACGTATGCAGCCTTTTTTTAGAGGGATGCGTTATCCACAGTTTACAGTTGTAAATAACAGGTTGCTCATTGATGGTATTTTTATAAGGGATCATCATGGTGATGATTCAACTGTATTTGCCTCGGGAAGTAATAAAAACGGAATGAGTCCGCAAAGCTGGAGCACTCCCGTTTCACAGGGTATCCCTGATAAAAATGATAGTTTGGATATGATGAGGCATGTGCGCAGGGCAGGACCAAATAGTACCGATTCATTATGGATGTTTGGTGGGGTGAGTATTGATAACACAACCGGTAACAGGTATTTTGATTTTGAAATGTATCAAACTGATATTACTTACAACCGCCCTACACTTTCATTTACAGGTTTTGGTCCGGATGCAGGGCATACCTCATGGCAGTTTGATGCAGCAGGAAATATAACACGTGCCGGAGATGTAATTTTTACAGCCGAATATGGAAGTTCTTCTTTGTCATTTATTGAAGCACGCATTTGGGTGCATCAAAGTTCATTAAGTGTTACCCCACAGGATTTTAACTGGGGAGGTCAGTTTGATGGCGCCAGTGCGGGTGCATTGTGGGGTTATGCCAGCATTGTTCCGAAAACCGCAGGGAGTTTTTATACAGGCTTGCAATGTGGTAATAGTACATGGGCTGGGCCTTTTCAGGTAGTATTGCAAAACAATGCGCTGTCAACAACATATTCAGCAAAACAATACATGGAGTTTTCGGTAAACCTTACCAAGTTAGGTTTGGATCCGTTGGTTACAATCAACGATCCATGTGCAATGCCTTTTCGTCGTGTATTAGTAAAATCAAGAGCATCCACATCTTTTACTGCGGAGCTTAAAGATTTTGTTGGCCCCTTTAGTTTCTTCAGGGCACCAAGGGTAGATTTAGTTACCAACTTTCCCAATTTGTGTTTGCCGGGTGTAGCTGATATCTGGGTAGGTAATCCTCTTTTAACTTCTATTTATACATGGCGTGCGTTAACTGGCCGAATAGTGGGTGATACTGTTGGTCCATCCATACAGGTGGATCAGCCGGGAACTTATGTAGTAAGCCAGGAGTTAATGGATAGTTGTGGCTCTACTTACGCACGTGATACTATTGTTATCAATCTTGGAAGCGGTTGTACGGCTTTGAATACTGGTATTCGAAATTTTCAATTACTGAAGTCAATTGAAGGCAACCTGCTAACATGGCAAACTGATTTTTATGTGCAGGGCGAAACTTTTATGGTTGAACGAAGTTTGGATGGCATTCACTTTACGCCTTTAACAACAAGGCAATCCATATCTACCAATCAATATGCGTTTACAGATCAATCGCCTGATGTTGGTGCTCCGCTTATCTATTATCGTATTCGCTTAACTACAACAGGTGGCAGAATCATTTACAGTTCTGTACTGCACATGCTCAACGGTAAAAATGCCGATGTAAAACTTGGGCCGGTGCCTGCTGTTGATGTGCTCACTGTTATTTTGCCTTTTACACAAAAACAACCAGCACGTGTATTGATTTATAACAGCAATGGAACCGAGCTAAGCAGCAAACAGTATACAGCCGTTAATAACTACATTCAGATTCAACTGCCAACTCAATGGCCTAATGGTTCTTATGTTGTAAAAATTAAACAGGGTGATGTTATTACAACACGCCGCATACTATTACAACGATAACAGTATTTACACTTTGCTTTCCGTTATTTTTGCAAAGTGCAATACACATTAAAGAAATCATTAGGGCAGCATTTTTTGCGTGATGAAACTATTTGTCACAAAATTGCAGATGCTGTTACCCGGCAACATCCTGTGCAATTACTGGAAATTGGCCCGGGCGCAGGCGCCATAACAAAATATCTATATACATTAGATGGAGTTCAATTCAAAGCAATTGAGCTCGATGAAGAAAAAGTACACTACCTGGAGCACAACTATCCGGCACTTCAAAATAAAATCATTCATCAAAGTTTTTTAGAAGCAGCGCCTCCTTTTGAAGGCAGTTTTCACATAGTGGGAAATTTTCCATACAATATCTCTACTCAAATTCTGTTTCATATACTGGAGTGGAAAGAACAAGTGCCAGTAGTAACAGGGATGTTTCAAAAAGAAGTAGCACAGCGTGTTGCAGCCAAAGAAGGAAGCAAAGTATATGGAATTTTAAGCGTACTGGTGCAGGCATTTTATAAAGTTGAATATTTATTTGACGTACATGAAAACTGTTTTAACCCGCCGCCAAAAGTAAAAAGCGGTGTGATACAGCTAACAAAAAATGAACATGTTCCGCCAATAAAAAGTGAAGCTCATTTTTTCAGGCTGGTGAAAACAGCATTTAACCAGCGGCGCAAAATGCTGCGCAATGGTGTAAAGGGTTTGTTTGATGAAGCATTTTTAAGAGAAGAAATTTTTAGCAAACGTGCAGAACAATTAACAGTTGCACAATTTGCTGCACTTACGTTTGAAATGAAATAATGAAGAAGTAAAGTGAAAGCAATAATTACCACTAAATGTCATGAGTATCTGCCGCAAAAACTAGCAGCAGCTAATTATACTGTATCCTATCAACCGGAAATTAATTATGAAGAGCTGATGCAGCAAGTGAATGATGCAACAGGGCTCGTAGTTTCAACAAGAGTAAAAATTGATAAAGCTATAATCGATGCTGCACATCAGTTGCAATGGATTGCACGCTTGGGCAGCGGGCTGGAGTTGATCGATGTAGAATATGCACAATCAAAAAATATTAAAGTCATCAGCAGCCCTGAGGGCAACCGCAATGCAGTAGGGGAACATGTGCTTGGTTTGCTGCTTGGTTTAATGAATAAGATCAACAGCAGTGCTGCGGAAGTAAAACAAGGCATCTGGCACAGAGATGAAAACCGTGGTACTGAGCTGGATGGAAAAACAGTTGGCATTATAGGTTTTGGAAACACCGGTCAGGCTTTTGCAAAAAAACTAAAGGGATTTGATGTGACCATATTGGCACATGATAAATATCTATTTGGTTTTGGCGGAGAGCAAATAAAAGAAGCATCACTTGAACAGGTATTGAGGTACAGTGATGTGGTGAGTATGCATTTGCCCTTAACTCAAGAAACATTTCATTATGCTAACAATGCATTTTTTGGGGCAATGGAGCAGCAACCTTTTTTTATGAATGTTTCACGGGGTAAAGTACACAGTACATCAGCTATTGTAAATGCTTTACAAAACGGAAAGATTAAAGCAGCTGGGCTTGATGTGCTTGAAAACGAAAAACTCAATACATTAACCAAAGATGAAAAAGCTGAATTTGATTGGTTGCTGCAGCAAGACAATGTAATTATTACCCCGCATATTGCAGGTTACAGCCATGAATCATTTTATAAGATGAGTAAAGTCGTAGCAGAAAAGTTAGAGTTGTAAAAATTGTTCAATCATTAACGGTACTTCAATTCTCAATTTTTCCCAGGCAATAATCAATTTTCCATTTTCAATGATATACTGCAATCTTTCCAATGAAGTTTCAACTGCAATAGGTTTTACTTTTACCCGTATCACATCTTCTTCCTGGTTATAATTATCTACTAAATGCTGTTGATAATTTTTATTAAGAATAATCGTCCATTCTTCTTTGCCAGGTATGGTAAACACAGCATATTTACCTGCTTTTATTTTTGCGTTATCCAATATAATGTCTTTGCTGAATTTAATGTTTGTAGCACTATGTGCTCCTGTAACCCATACCTGGTCATAAGGTACAAGCCCACCCCAAATAATGCGGTTACGCACTGCAGGGGAGTAGTAGTTGATTTCAAAATCAGCTCCCTGTAATGATGTTTTTGTAATACAGGGAATACTTTTTTTGAATGTATCCACAATGCCATTGGGGTTCGTAAATGGTTGTTGTGCATTTGATGAAAAACAAAGCAAGAATAAGATATTAAATGCGATAAGTTTCAGCATGCTACAAATGTAGGCAACAATAATCTTCAATCTGCCTTCTTTCTTTCGTTCTATTTATACTATCTTGTTTTTTGAAAAATTTCCTTCAAATGCTGGTTAAAACTTTTGG
>JBKCJY010000420.1:0-5868 GCA_046301455.1 Chitinophagaceae bacterium
CTTTTACATCCACAATTGTTACAGGAAACTGCTGACCCGCACTATTATTCATCATCAACTGCATACCCACTTCAGGCGTCATATCATCAGGAAAATTGGAACGTGGAAAATCAATCACCATTTCTTCACTGCGTTCACCATAGGCTTCTGCTGCTGGAATGTTAATTGTTTTTTTATCGCCAATGGCCATACCCACTACGGCATCATCAAAACCTTTGATCATCATACCGGCACCAATTTCAAACTCAAGTGGTTCACGTCCTGCACTTGAATCAAACTGTTCACCACTTACTAATTTACCGGTGTAATGCACACGTACGGTATCGCCTTTTTTTGCTTGCATAAAATTAAATTTTCTGCAAAGTTAGGAGGATGAAATTGGAGCACCTTATTTTTTTTAGGACTGAAAAACAGACCAGGAGTTCTAAAAGCTAGGCTGAATTTTTACGTACCACTGCAACTTTAATGAAGTAGTGTACCGTCTCTCACAAAAGAATTTGCAGTACGGGTACATTTCTGCAACTTTGAAAACATAAATAAAGCGCATGAAAATAATTGCATCAATCATTGCATTCATCCTTAGTATTCAACTTTCATTTGCACAAACTCAACGCATTACACCTGCTGCTGAGCGTGTTGCAGTTTACGTACAATTGCTGAAAGGTAAAAGAGTAGGTGTATTCAGCAACCAAACTTCACTGGTAGGTAATGTCCATTTGATTGACACTTTGAAGAGTTTGGGTGTAAATATCACAGTGATCTTCAGCCCGGAGCATGGATTCAGAGGCACGGCTGATGCAGGTGAAAAAGTTGGCAATATGACTGATCCTAAGACAGGTATTCCTGTTATTTCTTTATACGGCTCTCACCGTAAACCAACACCCGATGATTTTAAGAATATTGATTTACTGGTGTTTGATGTTCAGGATGTGGGCGTTCGTTTTTACACATACATTTCTTCTTTGCAGGAATTTATGGAAGCAGCTTTTGAAAACGGAAAACCGTTGATGATTTTAGACAGACCGAATCCCAATGGACATTATGTAGATGGACCAGTATTGGAAGCTCCGTTTAAATCATTTGTTGGAATGCAACCAATTCCCATTGTATATGGAATGACGATTGCAGAATATGCCATGATGCTTGCAGGCGAAGGATGGCTTAGCGCTAAAGCAAATGAGCGTTTCGCTTATTACAAAACGGCTCAAAACTCAAAAGACACGTCTTTTCATTTTCAAATTATCAAGAATGAAAACTACACCCATAAAAGCTTGTATGAATTGCCGGTAAAACCTTCACCTAACATTCCCAACATTCAAAGTATCTACCTCTACCCTTCTACCTGTTTTTTTGAAGGTACTATATTGAATGAAGGCAGAGGAACCAATAAACAATTTCAAATTTTCGGGCATCCATCATTACCGAAAAATTTAATCTCTTTTACACCCCGTAGTATGGAAGGTGCCAAAACGCCCAAGCTGCAGGATAAACTTTGCTATGGTTGGGATTTAAGCGGAAGTAAAGAAGATGTATTTAAAAAAGTAAACAGCAAAGTGCAATTAAAATGGCTGATGGATGCCTATAAACTTTTTCCTGCTAAAGATTCTTTTTGGCTTAAGCCGAAGAGTGGAAAAGAAGAAGATTATTTCTTTAACAAGCTGGCGGGCAACAGTACACTACGCAAACAAATTAATGAAGGTGTAAGTGAAGCAGATATTCGTAAAAGCTGGGAGCCTGCGTTGAATAAGTTTAAAACAATAAGGAAGAAATATTTATTGTATGTGGATTTTGAATGACGCTTTCTAATAACCTAATAACTGTTTTAATATGATTACCGTTCTTCACCCCTGGCATGGCGCTCACTTTGGACCTAAAGCTCCAGAACGTGTAAACGCATTGATTGAAATTTCGCAAGGCAGCCGCAGTAAATATGAAATTGACAAAGACACAGGTTTACTACGATTAGACCGTGTGATTTATTCATCGTTTATGTATCCAGTAAACTACGGCTTCATACCACAAACATTAGGACAGGATGGCGATCCATTAGATATTCTTGTTTTATGTTCACAAGCCATTCAACCGCTTTGCCTGGTAGATGCAACAGTGATTGGCAATATGCAAATGATTGACCAAGGCGAACATGACGACAAAATTATAGCTGTTGCCAGCAACGATCCTATGGTAAAACACATCAAAGATGTAAGTGAGATGCCTGAACATTTTTTCAATGAACTCAAACAATATTTTGAGCAATACAAAGTGCTTGAAAATAAAGTAGTGGAGATTGATAAATTTCAAAGCAAAGAGGAAGCGTATGTGATTATCAAGGAAGCGATTGAATATTATAAGGAGAAGTTTAATAAATAATACGGTCAACAGTCCGCAGACCACAGTCCACTGAGAAATCAAATTCACTCTTGATATTTCACCATTCACTTTCTTCAACTCATGAATCAAACGAACAATATGGATACACAAACAATCATCACCCTGCTCATTATTGGGCTGGCGGCAGGCATATTAAGCGGATTGGTAGGTGTGGGCGGCGGCATTGTAATGGTTCCTGCATTGGTTTTCTTTTTACATTATACACAACATCAGGCACAGGGCACTTCTTTAGGTGTGATTATGATGCCGGTGGTATTACTTGCTTTTTTACAGTATTATAAAATGGGACAGCAAACAGGCAATACCATTCAATGGCAGGCTGTACTTACCATTGCTGCTGCTTTTGTAATTGGCGGATTGATTGGCGGAAAACTGGCGGTGAATGTAAACCAACAGGTATTAAAAAAAGTGTTTGCATTGGTTTTGTTTTATACTGCCTTTAAAATGATGGGATGGGATAAAACAATTTTATCTCTATTTAGATAGACAATCTGGTTGAAGAAAAAGATTTTTCGATTCCAAAGTTTTGATTCCTGTGTTATGAATCACTTCCACAAGCATTAAATATTACTGACAAAAAATCAAAAACAAACTCCTACACCTGTTTTAACCATCCCGTTATACTCATTCGCTGCCTGTGAGCTAAAACCACTTCATGCTCCATTTCACTGCTTTTAAAAAAAACAGCGGTTTGCGATTGTGGTTGTATTTTCTGTACTCCATCGTTTTGATAAACCAGTAATTGACCACCATCTTCTTCAAGCCAGTTATGATTAAGGTAATTGATGAGTGAATACTTGCGGCTATTGTTGTTTTTAAACTGGTCTTTGTGTCGTTTGTAATACGTTCCCTCTTCATACACAGCATAATGAAATTCATAGGCGTTAATGCCGGTATAACATGTACTGTTGAGGTGTTCAATAAAATTTTCAGCCAGTTGAAGAAATTCATTTTCAAAAGCGTTGTTATGGCTTTTATCCATCCAGTAAATTTTATCGCTGCGTATTTTTTGATTGTTGTCTTTTATCTTATCATTTCCAATGTTTGCATGTTGCATTTGCTCATCCTGCTGTAACTGAAGAATGTTTTGATGGAGACCGTTGGCTAATGTAATGGAGAGAAAGTTGGAATCAATACCAATATTATCTTCCAGGTAGCTGTTTATAATTGTATCAAAGGCGCTGTTCATGATTATGCTTTGGTGCAAGGTAGTTGGTTAGAACAACAAAGTTGTTGATACTTAGAACAACTGAAAATAATAAACCTGATTTAAGATGCAACCCATTGATACCATTTGGAGTGCAGTACAAGAGTGCGACGCAAAACCGATGCTATGGAAAACACTTGCCGATATCAAAAAAAATCACAAGCGTTTTACAAAACGCAATTGATGTGTTCGTTGAAAGGTATCACGGTTAATGATACCTGCATTGTCAATGGTATCAATACGTACACGACCGGCGGAGTGAAGTATTTCTCGGTCGTTGAGGAGCATGCCTACATGAATAATCTTTCCTTCTTCGTTATCAAAAAATGCAAGATCGCCGCAGCGGGCTTCCTGCAAAAAGCCGACATCTTCGCCCAATAAACTTTGATGTGCAGCATCACGTGGTAAATGTTTGCCAAAGAAACGCATCACCACTTGCGTAAAACCGCTACAATCAGCACCAAACACAGAACGGCCGCCCCAGAGATAAGCAGTATTTAAAAATTGAAAAGCCACGGCACGGATACTTTCTTCATCAAACACATAAGCACCTTCCATTACCAATTTGCTGGTGCTGCGTATGCGGTAACTGCCCCATGTAGTTTCGCCGTTTTGCAAACCGGGCAACGCACTTCCAAATGGCACATGCATGGGCGCTTCGTTTACCTGTATAATTCCGCTCCACGTGTTTACCAAAGGCACCTGGCTTTGTGTGGCAATGACCGCATCCACTTCAGTTAATTGATTACGCATGCAAAAACCTGCATAGCCATCATAGCTGCAAATAATTTCCACCCACTCACCATGATTGGAGATGAGTTCTACTGCTTCTCCAAACAAGAGTTGAGAAGTGATTTCCGCTTCATGACGTGGCTCTTTGCGGATGGGGGCAACAGGCACAATGCATAAGGCTGTATTCATCAAGTGGTTCTTTATGTGAATATATGGAATTTCGGTAAGTGCCGCATCTACTGTGTAAGTTCATTACTATATTGCGTAAACTACTAAATATTAACCACAGGCTCTGGAACAACACAGTACCATAACCGACAACGAACTCCTCTCCCATTTTTATAAAGATGGCAACAACCGCTGGTTGGGTATTTTGCTGCAACGCTATACGCTGCTTTTGTTTGGTGTGTGTATGAAGTATTTAAAAAATGAAGAAGAAGCAAAGGATGCGGTGCAGCAGGTGTTTGAAAAAGCGATTGTGGAACTGGGCAAATACAAAGTGGATTATTTTAAAAGCTGGATTTATATGGTGGCAAAGAATCATTGTCTCATGAAATTGAGAGACAAAGGCAAGCTGCCTGCCGAGTTAAAAGAAAATCACCTCTCAACTCCATCTGAAGAAATCAACAAAACGGAACTGCTGCAAAAAGAAGAACTGATGCAAGAACTGGAAAAAGCAATTCCTTTGCTCAACTTTGAACAACGGAATTGTATTGAACTGTTTTACCTGCAAAAGAAAAGCTATAAAGAGATTACAGAAAGCACAGGCTATACTTTAATGCAGGTAAAAAGCCATATTCAAAACGGAAAGCGTAACTTGAAACTGCTTTTGCTCAAACGTATGAGCCATGAATAATAATTTGCTGAACATATTACAAGAGCACGATGATTTGAGTGAACAGCAATTGCTGGATTACTTAAACGGCAAGCTGAGTGCAGAAGAGCGGCATGCTGTTGAAATGCGTTTGGCTGAAGATGAACTGATGCGTGATGCTGAGGAAGGTTTGCAGGAAGTAAAAGAAAAACAAAACCTTGACACTGTTACTGCACAATTGAATGCAAGACTTGCTGAGCAGTTAAAAAAACGCAGAAAGAAAGTGAGAAAAGAATTACCCAATCAATCTTTATTGATTATTACAACTTTTATTATTTTGGTATTGATGGTGATTGCGTTTATGGTTATTTATAAAATGAGAAATCCGTAAAGATCATCTGCACAGCACTTCAATCCAAGTTTGATGTTGCGGAAATGCTTTCGTCAACTCCTCCTTCTCTCCCATTTCAAAATCTTCAAAATCAAAACCTGGCGCTACAGTGCAACCCACAAATGCAAATCCATTTTCATCTACAAGTTTGGATGCAAACCAGCAACCTGCTTTTACTACGTGCTGAAATGAAAAATCATTTTTTAAATCATTGCCCAGCTTCAAAAGCTCTCCCTCACCATTTGGATGAATTACATAAATATGCAAACCGCTGCCTGCATAAAAATGCCAGAGCTCATCACTTTTGATACGGTGAAAAGCTGAAAAATCTTT
>JBKCJY010000421.1:0-12774 GCA_046301455.1 Chitinophagaceae bacterium
TTTTTGCAAAATGATTATAAGTGACAGAAATTTTGGGGCAGAACTTGTAACGACCAAATCCAAAGTTTACAAATTTGATGATACACATTGCTTAGCCTCGTTTTTAAAATCCAACTATCTTAAAAAAAAGGAAATAGCAGCATTATACATAGTTGATTATGCACAAAAAGAAAAACTCATTCCTGCTGAAACAGCTTTCTTAATCAAAGCTGATAAGATACGTAGCCCAATGGCTGGGAATGTAGCTGCATTTGAAACAGAAGTCTCCATGAAGTCATTTCAAAATCTATGGAACGCAATTGTTATTAAATGGGAAGATGTAGTTCAGCAATGAGAAACTATCTCACCATATTATTTCTTTTCATCTTGTCTTCTTCTTTCAGCAAAACCATTACTGTTGGAAAAGGGAAACATTTTGCATCTGTTAAACAGGCAATACAAAAGGCTGCTGCCGGTGATACTATTTTAATTTATGAAGGCGTGTACAAAGAAGGTCAGATTCTTTTGGAAAAGCGATTGATGTTGAAAGGAATCAATTTTCCTGTTCTGGATGGAGAAAAGAAATATGAAATACTTACTATTAAAGCAACCGGTACAGTGGTAGAAGGAATATTGTTCCGAAACTCAGGACGCAGCAGTTATAATGATATTGCAGCAATTCGCATTGCAGACTGCCGTTATGTTACAGTAAAGAACAACCAGTTTGAATTTACTTTCTTCGGCATTTATTCAGAACATGCAACTGCCTGTAATATTCTTGGCAACAAGCTCCGCAGTGATGCAAAAGACGAAATCAATTCAGCCAACGGCATTCATTGCTGGAAGAGCGACAGTTTGAAGATTGAAGGCAATACAATTACTGGTCACCGAGATGGAATCTATTTTGAATTTGTAACCAATTCTCTCATCAAAAATAATTACAGTTACCAAAATGTGCGTTATGGTATTCACTTTATGTTTTCCAATAACGATACATACATTAAAAATACATTTAAGAATAATGGTGCAGGTGTGGCGGTCATGTATTCCAATCACATCAATATGCATCAAAATGAATTTGCTGATAACTGGGGCAGTGCTGCTTATGGCATTTTGCTCAAAGACATCAGCGATGGAACTATCAGCGGCAATACGTTTCAAAACAACAGTGTAGGCATTATGATGGAAGGCAGCAGCCGGCTGCAAATGGAAAAGAACAAATTTGACAAAAACGGGTGGGCATTGAAAATTCAGGCCAATTGCATGGACAATATCATCACACAAAATAATTTCACCAACAATTCTTTTGATGTAGCTACAAATGGTGAACTGATGTTGAGCAAATTCGAAAAAAATTACTGGGATAAATATGAAGGCTATGATTTAAACCGAAACGGTGTAGGTGATGTGCCTTACAGGCCAGTGAGTTTGTATGCCATGATTACAGAACGTAATCCAAGCAGCATGATGTTGTACCGAAGCTTTATGGCTACATTGATTGATAAGATTGAAAAAATTGTTCCCGTACTTACACCGGTAGATATGAAAGATGATACCCCGTTAATGAAGCCCGTAAAATTCTGAACAAAATGATTATCGCATCAAACGTTACAAAAACATTCGGCAGGCTCAAAGCTTTGGATGATGTGAGTGTTACCTGCAACAAAGGGCAAACTATTGCACTCATTGGCCCTAATGGTAGCGGTAAAACCACTCTCATCAAAACGATATTGGGAATGGTAGTGCCGAACAGCGGTTTTATTACGTTTGATAAACACAACATATTGCATGATTGGAAATACCGTGAACGTATTGGATATATGCCGCAGATTGGCCGCTATCCTGAGAATATGAGCATTGCTCAGGTAATTTCAATGATGAAAGACATCCGTAAATCAACTATTGCATTTGATGAAGAGTTGATTGAAGCATTTTGCTTGAAAGAAATAGAGAATAAAAAAATGCGAACGCTTAGCGGAGGTACAAGGCAGAAAGTAAGTGCATCATTGGCATTTCTCTTTAATCCTGATGTACTGATACTGGATGAGCCCACTGCAGGATTAGATCCGTTGGCATCAGAAATACTCAAACAAAAAATAAGTTTTGAAAAAGAGAACGGAAAACTCATCCTTATTACTTCACATATTTTAAGTGAGTTGGATGATTTGGTGAGTGAAGTAATTTATATGCAGGATGGCAAACTGCAGTTTCATAAAAGCCTGGAGCAGTTGCGTGAAGATACAGGGCAGGTAAAACTAGCGAGTGCAATTGCACAGGTGATGAAAAATAATTAATGTCATGAAAACAATTATCAAGTACGTAATGCTGGATTTGCTCAGGAACAGGATTGTACTGGCATATACATTGGTGTTGCTGGTGATTTCGTTCGGAGTATTCAATCTGGATGCAAACACTACCAAAGGCGTATTGAGCTTGATGAATATAACACTCATCTTTATACCCCTTGTGAGCATTATATTTTCCACCATTTATGTTTACAATTCATCAGAGTTCCTGGAATTGTTGGTTGCTCAACCGCTGAAAAGGAAAATACTTTGGTTAAGTATTTATAGCGGGCTCGCATTAAGTTTATTACTGGCTTTTTTAATAGGCGTTGGATTGCCTGTTATGCTTTATGAATTTTCAGTTACAGGTTTGATGCTCATTGTATCTGGTTTATTTCAAACAGTTATATTTACCGGCATTGCATTGCTGGCATCCGTAAAAACAAGGGATAAAGCTAAAGGAATCGGTGTGGCAGTATTGCTTTGGTTTGTATTCACACTCATTTATGATGCGGTAGTGATGTTCTTGTTATTCCAGTTCAGTGATTATCCATTGGAAAAACCGATGATTGCATTAACCATGCTTAATCCAGTAGATTTATCAAGAGTACTGATGTTGTTAAAGCTTGATATATCCGCATTGATGGGATATACAGGCGCAGTGTTTCATGAATTCTTTGGCAGCAGCATCGGAATGCTTATTTCAGTTGCTGTATTATTGATGTGGACACTTGTGCCCCTTTGGTTCTCTGTAAAACAATTTCAACGTAAAGATTTATAAAACAACTACTATGTTTATTGGAAATATTTCGCAATACATCAATCATGATAAGATTGAAAAATCATCTGTATATAAAGATGAACACATCAATGTTATAATGCTCAACTTGCCAAAAGGAGAGGAACTGAAGCCTCATATTTCGCCTGTGGATGCATTTTTTGTAGTGCAGCAAGGTGAAGTGGATTTTACGCTGGAAGGCGAAGTTTTTCATTTAAAGCAGGGAGATATTTTCCATTTCAAAGCCAGGCAGGTGCATGCGTTAAAAGCAAAAAGTGATTTTAGTATGCTGATTGTGAAATAAACCTCAAATCAAAAAAGTATGAAAACAGATATTCAGACAGCCGATGATATTAAAACTTTGGTTAATTCCTTTTACGAAAAAGTAAAGCAAGATGAAGCCCTCCATTACTTTTTTACTGATGTAGTGAAAGTAGATTGGGAAAAGCATTTGCCCGTGATGTACCGCTTCTGGGATAATATTGTTTTTCATACAGGCAGCTATGCTGGCAATCCAATGGAAGTGCATCAGCACCTGCACAACAAATGCCACCTGCACAAATTACATTTCGACAGATGGATTACATTGTTCAATGAAACAGTGGATGAGCTGTTTGAAGGCGAGAAAGCATTTCAAATTAAACAGCGTGCATTATCTATTGCAACTGTTATGCAAATTAAAATAGCTGACATGCCAAGGGAAGAATCAGTTTACTGACCAAAGCTGTTTAAATAAAAACCCGCTCAATTGAGCGGATTTTTTTAATGGCTGTTCAAAGGGAAAATATTTAATTATTTATCGGGTGGCAGCAAAACACCATCGGTTACATAAATGATACCATTGCTGGCAGGAATAGTCGCAATAATGTTTACTCCATTTACAGTAAGTTTTCCGTCTTTACTACCAATGCTTACATTATGCCCGCTGGCCATTCCATAATTCATTCCATCGCCCATCAGTGCATCTTTCAACACGCCAACATATACATGATATTCAAGAATGGTGCGGAGTTTGTCTTTGTTCTCCGGCTTGAGCAAATCCTCCAAGGTGCCTTTTGGTAATTTATCAAATGCTTCATTTGTTGGGGCAAACACGGTAAAAGGCCCTGCATTAGCAATCACATCTATGTATTCGGCAGCTTTTAGCCCTGCAACAAGCGTTGTGTGATCTTTGCTACCCGCAGCAATTTTTACAATGTCTTTGGCACTTTCATCATCTTGAACAGTTGATTGTCCGCCATCAGTTGTGGCGATAGTGGCACTAGCAGTTTGTTTGTCCGTGGCATTGTTGCAGGCCACACAAAGGCTCAATGCCAGTGCAGGCCATATAAAACGATACTTCATAAATTTTCTTTTAAACGATTAAACGAAAGAGATTTTTTCAGTATCGAAAGTAGAACAGACCCATGCTAATCATTATGATTGAAATCATATCACTTTGAACTTTATTTTATCTTTATTGTTTCTTAAAAAAAACAATGTTATGGGAGTACTCCGCCAAGTAGCCGAATATTTATACATCAAGAAACCCGATCCTAACAGGGAAAAAACGCAGTGGATGAAATATATGCACGGTATCAACCGCATTTCCATTTTTGTGTTTTTGTTTTGCCTGCTGGTGATGTTGGCGAGATGGGTGATTATCCCAATGTTTAAATGAGAAAAGAAAAGTTATAAGTTGCAGGTCGCATTTTACTAGTGCCGTTTCCAAATTATAGTTCAACTGACCTGAGTCTCGCAACCAGCACTTGTAACGTGTGCTAATTTTCCGGTCTGCTGATCATCTGTTCCTTTACTCTTGCCCAAAAACCCTGCATGTTTTCATCATTCCGTTTCCAGTCTTTGCCGAGGTGGTTAAATTTATTCTTTTGTTCCTCTTTGTTCATTCGGAAAAATTCTTCCATGGTTTCTGTATCATGCTGCATGGAAAGTTTGTTGTACAAACGCTTCATATCTTTTTCATAATCCATACTTTCCTGCACTAAGGTTTTTTCCAGCAATTCACGCTGACGAACTTTTTCATCATACACACCGTTGGGCAAAAGCGTTTTAGCAATTACAGGCATCAATTCAATGAGCATTAAAATGATAAGGATGAGATAATATCGAAACTGCAATGCGCCATTTTCTTTCAGCAAATTATTCATCGCTTCAATACGTGTGAGAAAACCTGTGTTGAGGTATTGCAAAAAATCAGCTTCCTGTTTTTTAATCGTGGCTTCCATGCCATTTAACTCTTCATCAATAGCAGTGATGCGTGGCTGTGCGGTTGATTGCAAGGCTTTGTATTCTTCATCCAGCTTTTGATATTCATTGCGCTTGGCAAGAGCAATATCTTTAATGCCCACTTTGCCGCTGCCACCACTGCCATCTGTTTCAGCAATAAATTTGTCACGGGCTGTATTTACATCAGCATACTTTACATCTAATGATTTTTGAAGCGACATTTTTTCTTTAAGTAATTCATCTTTTCGGTTTTTGTACAACACATCAAGCTCGTTTCGCTTGGTAAGCTTGCGTTTTTCATTATCAAGACTCACCTGCATTTTTATTTCTTTGTCAAACATGTACAAAATAGCCGGTTGCGCCATAAAAGTTCCAATGGTTAATGCCAGTGCACCACGAAAAATCAACGGCATAAATTTTCGTTTGTTGTATTGATTGATGCCTTTGATGAGTGCACGGTCAATGGTTAAAATAACAAAACCCATAAACAGGCCGCTGCCCACATATAGAAATACATTATCAATAACGGTGGAGAAAAAATACGTCCAGGCCAGCGATGCAAAAATCCAGGTGGCAAGTACGGTCATACCAATGATGCGGTAGCGATTACTGTCAACCACGCAATCTTTTATTAATTCTTTTTCGGCCGTGGCCAGCCACCAAAGCAGTTAATCCGTTTGGGTGGGCACATACGCATCCTGTGCGTACATGGGAGCAGTTTGTACACTCATTGAAATTTGTTTAAAGTTTAGCGTGGTTAAAGCTGGAACAGTGTGGTTGGAACAAAGTTGAAACGGATGTGTAAAAGTAATTATTGCAAAGGATTTGTGAAAGAAAGTCTTTAGCTGATGGCGGGTAGGGGATAGTATTGAACCCGCATTTTCAACCTTTGACTGTATTGGCTGATGTCTATTTACTCAATGCTTCATACCCTCCAAATACCTACCTTTGCGGCTCAAAATTTAAAACATGAATTTCGACAGGAATACGATAATTGGTTTTGCTTTGATGATGGTGCTATTGTTTGGCTATATCTTCTTTACAAACAAACAGCAAAGTGAACTTCAGAAAGAAAAGCAGCGTGCTGCAGATTCTATTGCAAAAATTGAAGCTTCTAAAAAGAAAGTTGTTGATACAACGCAATTCAAAAAAGATTCTGCTCAGGAGCAAGTAGCGGTTAATCAACAGGCTGCAGGCGGATTCGCTGGCGCAGCAACTGAGCAAATTACCATAGTTGAAAACAGTTTGATGAAAATTGGTTTTACCAACAAAGGTGGTTTCCCTAAATATGTGGCGCTCAAGAATTTTAAAAAGTACGATAGCGCATCAGTTGTACTCGGCGGAAGCGGTCATAACATCAGTTATAATGTGAACACAGGCAACAATCAATCTGCTTCTACTAATCAACTCAACTTTACTCCGTCAGCAATTGAGAAGAAGGGTGATGCACAAATCATTCGCTTTACGGCTGCTGATTCTACCGGTAAATCCATCGAACATATTTTCACTATCAAGGATAACGATTACATGGTTAACTGGGATGTGCAGTTGAAAGGAACCGGACAGTTGTTAACGCAGGGTTTGCTCAACATCAACTGGGATATTGTAGCCCATCAACAGGAGAGTGATTTGAAATATGAAAAAGGCCAGAGTAATATTGCCTATTTTGAAGATGGAGGCTATGATTTTTCAGCAGCAGGTACAGGCGATACCAAAAAGTTTGGCGATAAAACCAAATGGATTGGGGTTAAGCAACAGTTTTTCAATACAACCTTGCTTTCATCAAATGGTATGTCTTCTGCTGAGACACAATGGACAGTGCCAACTGAGGAGCAGGATTCAATGAAGCAGGTGTTAACGGCTAAAACTTCCTTCAGATATAATTTATCAGGTGCAGGAGAAGCAAAACTTCCTTTACAATTCTACTATGGCCCCAATGACTATCATATTCTGCAGAAATATGAAAATGGAATGAAAGGCCACGTGCAACTGGGCTATGGCATTTTTGCTTTTGTAAAATACCTCAACATGTATTTGGTCATGCCTGTGTTTGACTTTTTCCGCCAGTACATTGCCAGCATTGGTATTGTAATTATGCTTTTAACCTTCTTCATCCGTTTAATTATTTCACCATTAACCTACAGCAGCTATTTGAGTGGAGCAAAAATGCGTGTACTCAAGCCGGATATTGAAGAACTTAAAAAGAAATTTGGAACTGATCAGCAGGCCATGAGCATGGAGCAGATGAAACTCTTTCGCCAGGCAGGTGTAAACCCGTTAGGCGGCTGTATTCCTGCTTTACTGCAAATCCCAATCTTCTTCGCATTGTACAGTTTCTTTAATGCCAATATTGATTTGCGTGGTGTAAACTTTTTATGGGCACAGGATCTTTCAGCTTACGATAGTGTTGCAACGCTTCCATTCTCCATACCGTTTTATGGTGATCATGTGAGTTTGTTTACCATTACTGCAACCATTACCAGCTTTTTGATTTCGGTGTACAATATGCAAACCACACCTACACAGGATAATCCGGTGATGAAGTATATGATTTATTTCTTCCCCATTATGCTGTTATTCATCTTTAACAGTTTGCCAAGTGCCTTAACATGGTATTATACGGTTTCAAATATTGTAACACTCGGCTTGCAGTTCTTTATCCAGAAATTCATCATCAGTGATGAAAAGATTCATGCTAAAATTCAGGAAAATAAAAAGAAGCCTGCTTCTAAAAGCAAATGGCAGCAAAAACTGGAACAAATTCAAAATGCCAACCAGCAAACAGCCAGCAAGGTAAAAGACATGCAGAATAAGGCGAATAAAAAATAATTAACAAATTGCTTTTATTGAAGGCGTAACTGAAAAGTTGCGCCTTTTTTGTTCTATTTTTTCCACACTTGCCAAATGGTGCAACCCACAGCTTTATTTTTATATCTTTAATGCGTTAGAAAGAAAATGAACATGAAATACATTCAACACGCAGTTATTGTTTCCCTTGTTTCAATTTGTGCATCAGCAAATGCACAAAAAACCTACAATGAGGGTACTATTACGTATAATATTGCAGTTGTAACAGGAAGTAATCAGGCGCAAACTGCCGATTTGTGGGATGGTGCAACTCAGAAGCTATATTTTAAAAATCAGCAAACAAGAACAGAATTGAAAAGCTTACTCGGCACAACCATCACTCTTCATGATTCACGAAATGGTTCAGCTGTGGTAATAAATGAGTATGATCAGAACAAAGTACTCATTCGTATGACCAAAGCCAATTATGAAGATGGAAATAAAAAGTATGCAGGTATTAAGTTTGAACTGAAGAATGAAACAAAAACAATCCTTGGCTATAAATGCGGTCTTGCCATTGCAATCTTAAGTGATGGCAGCACATTCAAAGTGTATTACACTACTGAGTTTAATTTTCAAAACAAAGATTATGGCCCTCAGTTTAATGGCCTGCCCGGTGTGCCACTTGAATATGAATCGGAAATGGGAAAGATGAAAGTAACTTATATGGCAGATAAAGTAAGTTTTGAACCTGTAGGCGCCATCCTTTTCGATGTTCCAAAATCAGGCTACAGAGAAATAACTTATGAAGAAGTTCAAAGGCTTCAAAAAAAGAATTAACTGAATTTCATACCATAAAAAGAAATCCCCCTGTTTTTTGCAGAGGGATTTTTTATTTATCTCATTTCTTTTTGCGGGGTTTTAAACCTGCTTACGAAAGGTTTTTGTTTGTATGGCATTACATACAGGTTGTTTCCTTTTTGAAAACGGATTGTACCTGATTGCAATAAATAGTGATTAGATGTAGTAGATGTAAAAGTAAAACCACCACGAAAACGAAAGCCATTTTGCAAGGTGAGAGGGGATTTTTTATAATTCAGGCTTAAACCCGTTGACTGTTTTTGTTTTTTGTTACCTCCGCCTGAATGACTGGTGGCAGAAGATGCTATGTTGGCCAGCAAAAAACACAGCAGACTCATAAGAGCTATACGTTTTGTTGTTCTCATAAAAGAAGTTTTACTGTGCATGGTGAAACAAATTTAACTATTAAAATTGCGGTTTTGCAAACCGCCCGTCATTAAATTCTCATAATATTAACGTATGTTAATAACTAAATGTTACATGCTCCTTGTTTTTTTTCTTGAAATGGGGCTACCTTAGAAAAACCTCAACCCCCATGCAGAAAAATCCCTCACGCTCCAACAACGATGAAATGCGGGAATTACTCCGCCAGGTTGATAATCTCAAAAACGGCCGTTCACACTCGTTTATTGAAGAAGAAAGCTTTGAGCGTCTCATTAATTATTTTGATGAAAAAGAAGATCTTGCATCAGCCCTGCAGGCATCTGAGCTAGGTATAGAAATCTATCCATATTCTTCCATTTTACACGTAAAAAAAGCTGATTTGTTATTGGCCACACGTCAATACAAAGCCGCACTTATTGTTTTGGAAAAAGCCGAGTTGCTTGATAGTCAAAATATTAATTTGTTCATCCTTAAGACAGATGCTTATCTGGCCCTGGATCAGCAGGAAAAGGCAATTGAACTGTTGCAGGACGCACTGGATCAGTTTAGTGGTGATGAGCGTATTGAACTTTTGTTTGAGCTAGCTGATGTGTATGATGACTATGAAGAATTTGAAAAAGTGTTTGAATGCCTCAAGTTGATTTTGGAAGAAGAACCAATGAATGAAGAGGCTTTGTACAAAATCTGTTTTTGGACCGATTTTACCGGCCGTAATGAAGAATCTATCAAACTACATCAGAATATCATTAATGATTACCCTTACAGTGAGTTGGCCTGGTTTAACCTTGGTGCCGCTTATCAGGGATTGAAACTGTATGAAAAATCAATTGATGCTTACATGTACTGTATTGCTATTGATGAAAAGTTTGATTATGCGTACCGAAATATGGGCGATGCATACATACGCATGCGCAAGTACAAGGAGGCAATAGAGATGCTTGAAAAAGTATTGGAACTCAGCCGACCAGAAGAAGTGATTCATGAGGCCATTGGTTATTGTTTTGACCGTATGGGACAATATGCACAAGCTCGTTTTCATTATAAAAAAGCAAGCCATCTTACTACAGAAGATGGACGATATCAATACAAAATTGCCTGCACATATATCAACGAAGGCCAGTATGAAACCGGCATCAAACATCTGCACAATGCCCTCCGCAGCAATCGCCTCAATCCTGAGTATAATTTAACCATGGGGATTGCTTTAGTTGAAATCAAGCAATATGGCCAAGCTATTGAACATTATGCCAATGTAATAAAAGCAAGACCCAAGAGTTCAAAAGGCTGGACTTCTATGCTGGATTGTATGCTCAAAGCCAATTTGCTTGATAATGCGGATGAATATGCACTCGCAGGTTATGAAGCAACCGGCGGTAAACCTGTCTTTCTTTTCTATAGAGCAGCTATAGCTTTTGCTGAGGGACGTAGTAAAGAAGCCATTACACAACTTGAGCTGGCAATGGGCAATGCTCCAAAACTCATAAAGAATCTTATACAGTTGATGCCTCGTATTTTACAGCATCCCCAAGTGGTTGATATTATTGCGAGGTATAAGAAGTCGAAGTCGATCTAATATTCCTTTCCATTTAAGGTTCTATAAACGGAAGAATTGTTCATCACTTCCTGTTCCCTATTTTTGCGCTGTTTAAAACAGATAAATACATGAATTTTCATTTAACACAAATCCCCGACCGCCTCACCAAACCACGTGCTCATGGAATTACAATGGTAATGGATAAGGGATTAAGCCTGGAAGAAGCAAGGAATTTTTTAAGTGCAACATTGCCCCATGTGGATGTTATCAAGTTGGGCTTTGGTACTTCCTTTGTAACACCCAACCTTCGTGAAAAAATTGAACTCTATCAATCACATAATCTCCCTGTTTATTTTGGCGGTACTTTGTTTGAAGCCTTTTTAATACGCAACCAGTTTGATGATTATATAGCTGTGTGTAAAGATTTTGGTATTGATACGGTAGAGGTGAGTGATGGCTCCATCAATATTCCACATGCAGAAAAGTGTGGCTATATTGAAAAACTTACCAAACATTTTACGGTACTGAGTGAAGTAGGCAGTAAAGATGCCGCACATATTATTCCGCCCTACAAATGGATTGAACTGATGCGTGCCGAACTGGAAGCCGGTTCTTCCTATGTAATTGCCGAAGCACGTGAAGCTGGGAATGTGGGTATTTACCGTGGTAGTGGAGAGGTACGTGAAGGATTGGTGCAGGAAATACTTACTCAGATCCCAGAAGGAAAAATTATATGGGAAGCACCGCAAAAAGCCCAGGCTTTGTATTTTATTGAATTGATAGGCTGTAATGTAAACCTCGGAAATATTGCACCTAATGAAGTAATTCCACTGGAAGCGATGCGAATTGGTTTACGTGGCGATACCTTTCATTTGTTCCTTGATAAAAAGGGAAACGCTAAATAATGACAAATCTCTATGGATTGATTGGTTATCCGCTGAGTCATTCCTTCTCAAAGAAATACTTTACTGAAAAGTTTTTAAGAGAAGGAATTGAAAACTGTGTGTATGAACTCTTTCCAATAGAAAAAATTGATTTGTTTCCATCACTTATTGAATCGCAACCTCAACTCCGAGGTTTAAATGTAACCATTCCTTACAAAGAGCAGGTACTTCTTTATTTAGATGAATTGAGTGATGCTGTAAAAGAAATAGGCGCCTGTAATTGCATTGCTTTTACGAATGGCAAACTCATCGGTTATAATACGGATGTGATTGGGTTTGAACAATCGCTGCTGCCTTTATTGAAACCGCATCATACACATGCACTGGTGCTGGGCACAGGTGGTGCTGCAAAAGCGGTGTGCTGGGTGTTGAATAAGTTGAAGATTGATTTTAAAATTGTTTCCAGAAGCAGCGGTACTGATTACTTGAGTTATCATGATTTGAATGCAAACATTATAAGTAATTATCCTATTATCATCAACACTACACCATTGGGCATGCAACCGAATGTAAACAGCAAACCATCCTTGCCATATGAAAGCATCACTAATAAACATCTTTGTTATGATTTAGTATATAATCCGCCCTTAACTTCATTTTTAAAAACGGCAGAAGGGCAGGGGGCCATTATTAAAAATGGTTTGCAAATGCTGGAATTGCAGGCAGAGGCAGCTTGGGAAATATGGTTGGGTAAAACCGATAGTCGTTAGTCGTATGTCAATAGTTAGTAGTTTTGAATTGAATTAAATATGAAATACTTTTTTCTTATACTTTTTTTTCTTGGATGCTTTTTTCAATTGATAGCGCAGGGTGATGCAACGGATCTTTACAACAAAGCACGTGCTTTAAAGAAAGAACGCAAATGTTACGAAGCTATTCCTGTTCTTTTAAAAGTGCTTGAATTGAAACCGAGCAACACAAAAGCATTAAATGATATTGGCTGGTGTTACAATGAAACCAAACAATTTGATAAAGCCATTCCTCAATTGCAGAAGG
>JBKCJY010000422.1:0-7193 GCA_046301455.1 Chitinophagaceae bacterium
GTGTAAGCATGAATAAATACATACTTATTACCAGAGTTGTTTTCTAAATCGAAAATCAAATCAAACGTTACTATACAATTACCAGGTGTTCCACCTAAGCTTTTGTTAATAACTGTTTCATTACCCACATTACATTGGGCGTTCGCTTTTTGAAAAGCGGTAAAAAAGACAAAAGAGGTAAGGACAAGTAAAAACTTTTTCATAAAAAGGTTTTTTTGAGGTTTACAAATAAAACTGTGGCAATTCAGATAGGACACCTTTTGAAAAAGTTCATCATTGGGATATAGGTGATAATTGATCTACAGAATGAGATCTAAATGTTCACAGGAAAATGGACAAGTATACCAGAATAAAAATCTAGATAAAATAATACTATTGGATAAAGGAAATCGGGGCCGGATTCGAGGGATAGAGGAGAATGATGGGTCAAAAGTAGAATGTATTTTTTACTTTTACAAGTAATTTGTACTATTTTAATATAATTATTTATACTTAAAAAAGATAAGCTATTAATTTGGATACAAAGAAATCATTTTGGATCGCTCACCAAGGGCATATATGAGGCATAAAGTATCTTAAAGAAGTTAAAATTGTTAGTGTTCCTTAAAAGTATATAAAAAAAGCCCCCTTTCGGGGGCTTGGCTCTTCTTCGGTTTTATCTGGTTTTTCCTGTCCCAAAGATTTTTATTGAATCATTATTCTTTCAACAACCTGTTCGCCGCTTTCACGTGCATTTAGACGCAACATATACATACCGGGTTTGAGGTTTGTTAATTGAAGATTTCTTGTATTTACTCCGTTCCAGCGCTGAACCAGCTTGCCGGTAAAGTCTTCCAGTGCTACATCTACAACACCAACACCCTCTGGAATAGCAACATTTGTTGTGCCACGGCTTGGGTTAGGATATACGCTGATGAACAGAGCCTTTGAATTACTGCGAATGGCTTTAATTTCTGAGTAATCTGATTTACCATTGAAATCTACTTGGCGAAGCCTGTAATAAGCAACTCCATTAGGCAGGTTTTCTACATCATCAAATGAATAACTTAATTGAGCGCCATTGCTGTTTCCACCGGGAGCTTTTGAATCAACAAATGCAACCGTTTTATATTGACCGTTACCAATTCTGCGTTGAATTTCAAAACCATCGTTGTTTACTTCGCTTTCAGTTAACCATGTTAAAGCTACTTTACCGGTACGTTTTGCAGCGTCAAAGTTCTTAAGAGTTACTGGAAGACTTGCTTGAGAACAAACGAAACTGGGTTCACTTCCCGGAGCAGTAGGATTGTTTGGATCAAAATCCTGTTGAAAATTGTCATTTAAATCAAAATAAAATCTGTAAGTAACACTCCCCTGTACAACAGGCCCGATATTGTCAGTTTCAAAACACCAGTCAACAAACCATTTACCAGCACGTTGAGTAACTTCTTTAGTTTCCTCTATTACAGTCGCTATACCCTGAGTACTAATAATTAAAGCAATTTGAAGTTTTGGATTTGGTTGCGCTGGAAATTCAATTTCAATGCCACCACCGGTCCCGCCAGTAGCACAATTGTTTCCATTATTTCTTTTTGCATTTGTAGGACAACTTTGCTGGGCAAATGCACCCGTAATTAATAAAATTAAAGCCGAAGAGAGTAAAAACTTTTTCATAAAAAGGTTTTTGAGGTTTACGAATAAAATTGTGGCAATTCAGATAGGATACCTTTTGAAAAAGTTCGTCAATGGGATAGAGGTGATTAATGATCTACAGACTGAGATCTAGGTTTTTAAAGGAAAATGGACAAGTATACCAGAATAAAAACTTAATTGATTAATACTGTTGGATAGAGGAGATCAGGGTCGGATTCGAGGGATAAAGGAGGATTAATGTCAAAAGTAGTCTTCTAATTTTAATTTGTCAAATTATTTACTAAAAATATTTAAAAAAAGTTTGTTATAGGCCTAATTGTTCGTTTACAAGTTGCAGAGCCTTAAACAGTTGCTGTTCTGTACTAAGGCCTGAGTTATCTATTACAGCAGCATCGGGTGCCTGTTGCAAAGGGCTCACTTCCCTGTGCGAATCGATATAATCCCTCATTTCAAGGTTGTTTTTTACCTCCTCAATTGTGACATTCGGATTTTTCGCATGAAGCTCTTTAAATCTTCTTTCAACTCTGATGGCATTGTCTGCCGTCATAAAGATTTTAAGTTCAGCATCGGGAAAAACGGTTGTACCAATATCCCTTCCATCCATTACAATCCCCTTTTTTTGCCCCATACTTTGTTGCTGACGAACCGCAAAAGCCCGTACTTTTTGTAAAGCGGCAATCTCACTTACTTTTTCAGCTACTACAAGATCCCTGATGACATACTCTACATTTTCACCATTCAGATATATCTCTGATTCGCCTGTTGATACATTGGGATGAAACTCGAGCTGAATATTATGTAATGCTTCTTCAACGGCATTTTCATCCAGCCAATTAATATGATTTCGTAAAAAAAATAATGTTATGGCACGGTACATGGCCCCACTGTCTATATAAATATAATTGAGTTGTTTAGCCAGTTGTTTAGCCAATGTACTCTTACCGCAGGAAGAATAACCATCAATTGCTATAATAATTTTTCGATCCAATGCTTTATGAAAAAGGGCAAAAATAAAAAACCCTTCGCTTAACAAAGGGTTTTATTTTTATTATTAATTTCTTATGCTTCAGATTTGCTCGCCTTCTTGGCTTTTTCTTTAAATGAAAACTTAATGACCTGGTTTTCTTTATCAAGATCTGCAATGAGCACATCACCTTCTTTAATATTCATTTTCAGAATTTCTTCTGCAAGCGGGTCTTCAAGATACTTTTGAATAGCCCTGTGCAGCGGACGAGCTCCAAATTGTACATCATACCCCTTTTCAGCAATAAAATCTTTTGCATCGGGTGTAAGTTCCAGCGAAAAGCCAAGATTCTTTAACCTTGCCAGTACTCCTTTCATTAAAATATCAATAATGTTGAAGATATTTTCTTTTGTAAGAGAATTAAAGATCATTACATCATCAATACGGTTTAAAAACTCAGGAGAGAATGTTTTCTTCAAAGCTTTTTCAATTACCGCTTTGCTGTTTTCTTCCTGGTTCTGAACACGTGTGGCTGTTGCAAAACCAACACCTTCACCAAAATCTTTTAACTGGCGCACACCAATATTCGATGTCATGATGATAAGTGTATTTTTGAAATCCACTTTTCTGCCAAGGCCATCTGTTAATTTCCCATCATCCAACACCTGTAATAAAATATTATAAATATCAGGATGTGCTTTTTCAATTTCGTCAAGTAATACAACTGAATAGGGTTTACGACGAACACGTTCTGTAAGTTGACCACCCTCTTCATAACCAACATAACCAGGAGGTGCACCAATTAAACGGCTCACAGTAAATTTTTCCATGTACTCACTCATATCAATCCGTATCAATGCATCATCACTGTCAAACATATGGCGGGCTAATGAACGTGCAAGCTCAGTTTTTCCAACACCGGTAGGACCTAGGAAAATAAATGTACCAATAGGCTTTTTGGGATCTTTTAAACCTACTCTGTTACGCTGAATAGCTTTTACCACTTTGCTGATGGCTTCCTGCTGGCCAATAACTGCACCCTGCAAATCTTCAGCCATGCGGCGGAGTTTATCAGTTTCAGCCTGCACCATTCGTTTCACAGGAATACCCGTCATCATACTCACTACTTCAGCAATTGCTTCTTCATCTATGGGGTAACGCATATTCTTGCTTTCTTCTTCCCACTTGGCTTTTGCTTTTTCAAGTTCTTCACCAAGGCGCTTTTCATTATCACGCAGAGCAGCAGCTTCTTCAAAGCGCTGGCTTTTTACCACTTTATTTTTTTCAAGCTTAATATCTTCAATCTTTTTTTCAAGATCAAGAATTTCTTTTGGAACATTGATATTTTTCAAATGTACTCTTGCGCCCACTTCATCCATTACATCAATTGCTTTATCTGGAAGTAATCGATCTGTGATATAACGGTCACTCAATTTTACACAGGCATCAATGGCATCGTTTGCATAAGAAACATTATGATACTCTTCATACTTTGATTTGATGTTATTGAGTATCTGGATGGTTTCATCCACGCTTGGCGGATCTATAATTACTTTTTGAAACCTTCTGTCTAATGCACCGTCTTTTTCTATATACATCCTGTATTCATCAAGCGTTGAAGCACCAATACACTGCAGTTCACCCCTTGACAAAGCAGGTTTAAAAATATTAGACGCATCCAATGAACCGCTTGCACCACCTGCACCAACAATGGTATGTATCTCATCAATAAACAGAATTACATCCCTGTTTTTCTCAAGCTCATTCATAATGGCTTTCATGCGTTCTTCAAACTGACCACGGTATTTTGTACCTGCAACCAATGCAGCAAGATCAAGCGATACTACACGTTTATCATATAAAACCCTTGATACCTTGCGCTGAACAATACGTAAAGCCAAGCCTTCTACAATTGCAGTTTTACCAACACCGGGTTCGCCAATTAAAATAGGATTGTTCTTTTTCCGACGGCTCAGAATTTGTGATACTCGTTCAATTTCATTTTCACGGCCAACAATTGGGTCAAGTGTTCCACTTTCCGCCATCTTGGTAATATCCCTTCCAAAATTATCCAATACAGGGGTTTTACTTTTTGCGCCGGCTGCTTGTTTGGATTTTGATTGTGAAAATTTCTTTTCATCATCAAAATCTTCATCCCCCGGGTCATCATACTCAGCCCTGGGTTCATTTGATTTTACCATACCTAATTCATTTCTGAAAATATCATAATCAATTTCAAACTGATTTAAAATCTGAGTAGCAATGTTTTCTTTGTTTTTAAGAATTGAAAGCATCAGATGCTCTGTTTCAACCTGCGGACTTTTCAGGGCTTTTGCTTCAAGTACTGTTACTCGAATTACTTTTTCTGCCTGCCTTGTTAAGGGAAGGCTGTTAATGTTGGCAATATTTTTACCGGTTTTGTCTTTAACGGCCAGCTCAATTTCTTTTCGCAGTTCATATAAATCTACACTGAGCTGTTTGAGTATTTTTATTGCTGTATTTTCGCCTTCACGAATCATGCCCAGCACTAAATGTTCTGTGCCTATAAAATCGTTACCCAAACGCAATGCTTCTTCCCTACTGAAAGAAATAATTTCTTTTACTTGTGCTGAAAAATTGTGATCCATATCTTGGATATTCGGTTTTTACAATTATAACGAATAAATTTGAGAGATCTTTCTTGTAAGTTACACACTTACTGTTAATAAAAATTATGAATGTCAAAATTGATACCAAGGAAAAATTTTTTGTGATTACGCCACAGGAGCAATCACTTACTGTTAATATGACAGAAGAACTGGGCGGATTGTTGCTTTCCTGTCTGGAAAAGCCCCCTCACAGCCTTGTTCTGAATTTACAGGCAGTTGATGAGCTAAGTGAAGATGCTGCTAACACTATAGTAGAAACACAACAACGATTTTATGACCAAAATGCTTCTTTTGTTATTTGTGAAATAAAACCTGGTGTGGAAAACTGGCTGGATGAGAAAGAGCTGCTGGAGCTGTTGAACTGTACGCCAACAGAAAGCGAAGCATGGGATATTGTTCAAATGGAGGAAATTGAGCGTGAATTTTTAGGTGATGATGAATAAAAACTTAAACAGAAAATAATTACATGCTGGCAGTAACCATCCTGGGAAACAACTCAGCCATTCCTGCATATGGAAGACATCCAACATCACAGGTGATTACAACCGGTGATGATTTACTGCTTTTTGATTGTGGTGAAGGATCACAGATTCAAATTCTCAATTTAAAAATCCGCCGAAGTCGCATCAACCATATTTTTATTTCACACCTGCACGGCGATCATTATTTTGGACTCATTGGGCTCATCAGCAGTTTTGCTTTGCTAAGCAGGGTACAGCCGCTTCATGTATACGGGCCGGCAGCATTAGAAAAAATTATTGAGCTTCAACTCCTTCTTGCAGAAACAAAATTACCATTTGATTTTACGTATCATCCCATTACTCAAGATGGGCTGTTACTTGAAACCAATCATTATAGCGTTGAATGTTTTTCAACACGTCACCGCATTGAATGCAGGGGATTTAAAGTGTGTGAAAAAAAACACCCTAGAAAAGTTTTAAGTGAAAAGGCCAAATCATTAAATATTCCGGTTTCTTTTTTTCATCAACTGCAGAGAGGTGAAGATTTTATTGCACCTGATGGTACAAGAATAACTAATGAAACAGTTACTATAGAAAATAAAAAGCCAAAGTCATATGCATTTAGTGCAGACACGATTTATGATGAGGGCCTTGTAAAAGTTTTCAAGACTGTTGATTTACTTTATCATGAAGCTACCTATCCACATGCGCTGGAAGCAAAAGCAAAAGAACGGTTTCATTCCACATCAAAACAGGCTGCAATGATTGCTGAAAAAGCAACTGTTAAAAAATTACTGCTCGGACATTTCTCTGCAAAATTTGAAGACCTCTCTGATTTTGAAAAAGAAGCAAAAGAGGTATTTGAAAATACTGAGCTTGCGCAGGAAGGCGTAACCTATTTGATTTGATGTTTTTGAAGCCAACGGTAGCAATCATACATTTCAGTTTGCCAAAAGCGTTCATTATGTCTACCCCCCGGAACTGTTTTGAAGAAAAGATTGTTATTACCTGTTTTCAAAACAACATTATAAACTGCTTTCATATCACTTACCATTTTATCGCTTTCCAAATCACCGCATAAAAAGTAAAATGCCGTTTTGTATGTATTTGGTTTTTGCTCAATATCTTTCAGCAAATCAGGAGCAAGCCAAAACGCCGGAGAAAATACAGCAGCACCTCCAAAAATCTGTGGATATTTTAACGCCGCATAGAATGAAATTAAACCACCCATTGAGCTACCGGCAATTAAGGTGCTTTCCCTTTCCTTTCTTGTGCGGTAAACTGAATCAACATATGGTTTCAACTGTTGAACAATAAAATCAACATAGGCAACTCCCTCACCTTTACCAAACCTGGAATTATAAGGGTTGTACTCTGTTAACCGAGTATTATTTCCATGATCAATTCCCACGATAATACTTTGTTTTCTATCTCTTATGGAATCCATCATTTCGTCAACTCCCCACTCACCATACGGAGCAATTAACT
>JBKCJY010000423.1:0-14333 GCA_046301455.1 Chitinophagaceae bacterium
ATAAGCTGCAAGGTTGTTTTTTCAAGTTCTACCAATTGCAAGGCATTTTGAAAATTGTAATAGGCATTTACAAGATTGGTGTTCACCTGATTTTGTAACCGTTCAATTGCCACACGTTGATTTTTAATTTGCACATCAGCAACTTTTTCCTGTGCTTTTACTGCACCACCCTGGAACAAAGGAATTGCAATGCCGATATTTCCGTTAGGGCCAAGGTTTCTTGTAAACAAATTGAAACCTGCATCATTTCTGTTTTGATTGAGATTGAAATTCGTATTTAGTGTTACAGCAGGTAAACGCTGACTCATGATTTCACGTTTCTGTTGTGCCAAAATTGAAAGATTGCTTTGCGCCATGAGCAAATCATAATTATCAGTTGCAGCTTTAGTTTGTAGGGTTGTAAAGCTTACACTTGCATCAGGTGTAATTACATCAGTTACTTCAAAAACGGTTTCAGGTTTGCGACCGAGCAGATTGTTAAAATTAGCTTTAGCAATACGTATATTGTTTTCAACTGCCATTAAATTTCCTTTCTGCTGATTTAAATCTACCTGGGCCTGCAGGAAATCTGTTTTGGGAGCTGTGCCAATACTAAACCTGCTTTCAGCAATTAGTTTGCGTTCTTCAAAAAACTTAATCGTTTCTTTAAGAGCGGTACGTTGCTGATTGAGTTGTACTATTTGGTAATAAGCGCCGATGATGTTGAATACAGTTGTATTTACCTGGCTACGAAAACTCAACTCGCCCATCTTTTCCAATTCTTCCAATCGTTTTTTTGCAGCAAACATGCGCATGCCATCAAACAAACGCCAGCTTACTGCAAAGCCCGCATTTAGATTTCTCAAATTAGCACCGTTACGTTTAATGGTAGTTCCGTTAGCAAGTTGTTGCTCTAAGTTGTTCTTTGCAAGGCCGGTTGATGCGTTAACCGTAAAGGTTGGCCACAATCCTGCAACGCCCCAATTGTTATTAATTATTCCTATCTGCTGTGCATTACGTTCAATCTCTATATCAAAGTTTTTTTCAATAGCCAGTTTCACCGCTTCTTCAACAGTGAGCTTGATGGTTTGTGCAAATACAAGTGTATTAATCAGCAAGCCTGTCAATAGCAGCTTCAGTTTCTTCTGCATTCACTTTTAATTTTTTGGATGAAAGGAAAGAATACATTGCAGGTATTACAAACAAGGTTAGAATTAACGAAAACATGATCCCCCCTACAATCACAATCCCTAAAGGAATACGACTGGTAGATGCCGCACCTAATGATAAGGCCAATGGCAATGCACCAAGGCTCATGGCCAAACTCGTCATTAAGATGGGGCGTAAGCGTTTGGTGGCAGCTTCCACTACAGCTTCACGTTTGTTCATGCCTTTTTGTTTCATTTGGTTGGCAAACTCAACAATCAGAATTCCATTTTTCGTAACAAGACCAATCAACATAATCATTCCAATCTGTGAAAAGATGTTGATCGTTTGATCAAACAGCCAGAGAGATAACACTGCACCTGCTATAGCTAATGGTACTGTAAACATGATCACCAGCGGGTCAATAAAACTTTCAAACTGTGCTGCCAGTACTAAATAAATTAAAACAAGAGCCAGTAAAAATGCAAATAATGTATTACCACTACTTTCTGCAAAATCTCTTGATGTACCGGAGAGTGCAGTGGTAAATGTTTCATCCAGTAATTTATCAGCAATACGCTGCATTTCTTTAATGCCATCGCCCACCGTTTTGCCCGGTGCCAGCCCTGCACTTACTGTAGCAGATTTATAACGGTTGAAATGATAAAGAGTAGGGGGTGTAGTTTCTTCAGTAAAACTTACAAACTGGTCTAATGAAAACATTTGTCCTGCTGCATTACGAACGTATAGATTTTTTAAATCAGTAGGGTCATCACGGTCGTTGCGCAATACCTGCCCCATTACCTGGTATTGCTTTCCATCTCTAATAAAATAACCGAGTCTTCTGTTGCTCAATGAAATTTGCAGCAGTTCAGAAATATCACCCACACTAATACCAAGTTCACTGGCTTTTAAGCGGTCAATATTTACTTTTAGTTCAGGCTTATTAAATTTTAAGTCAGCATCCACACCTGCAAACACATTGCTCTTGTTTGCTTCTTCCATAAATTTTGGAAGTATGCTGCGTAGTTTTTCAAAATTATTATTCTGCAATACAAATTGCACGGGTAAACCGCCACGTCTGTTTACTGATATGGTTTGTTCCTGTATGGCAAATGCCCTTACTTCATTATACTTTGGTAAATTTTTACTGATGGCATCTACAACCTGTTGCTGACTCCTATTGCGTTGTGTGGGTGGAACTAAAAGCACACGCACAAAACCTGTGTTTACAGAACCTGAACCTGTAAAGCCCGGCGCTGTTACTGCTACGGCTACTTGCTTTTCAGGCACTGAATCTTCAATAAGAAATGAAAGCTTGTCCATGTTTTTTTCCATGGCATCAAAACTGGTGCCTTCGGCTGCAGTTACCTGTAAGCGAAACTGACTGCGGTCTTCCAATGGTGCCAGTTCACTTTGTAAATTATTCCATATATAATACGTCATGCCCACACAAAACAATACAATTGCAATGGCTGCCCAACGCATTTTCATAAAGCCTTTGAGTAAATAATTGTAACCGTTTTCCATTCCTTTAAAAAACGGTTCTGTAACTCTGTAAAACCAACCATGGCTTGCGCCACCTTTACGTGTAAGATATACGTTGAGTACGGGTGTGAGTGTGAGTGATACAAACGCTGAAATCAATACCGCACCTGCCACTACAATTCCAAACTCACGGAACAATCTTCCTGTAAATCCTTCTAAAAATATAATGGGTAGGAATACAACCGCCAGTGTAATGGATGTTGCAATAACAGCAAAATAAATTTCTCTACTTCCTTCACGAGCGGCTCGGTGTTTATCCATGCCCTGCTCCATTTTTTTGAAAATGTTTTCCGTTACAACAATCCCATCATCCACAACCAATCCCGTAGCTAATACAATGGCCAAAAGTGTTAATACATTGATTGTAAAACCACATAGATACATAATGAAAAAAGCACCAATTAAGGAAACCGGAATATCAATCAATGGGCGGATTGCTACAATCCAATCACGAAAAAATAAGAAGATAATAAGCACCACCAATGCAAATGCAAGCACTAAAGTTTCCTGAACTTCATTAATAGAGTTACGGATAAAAATTGTTTGGTCCGTACTCATCTGAATTTTAATGTCGGAAGGAATTTCTTTTTTGAGCTGATTAAACCGTTTGTAAAATTCATCAGCAATCGCAACATAGTTTGTACCTGGCTGTGGAGAAACAGCCAAACCAATCATGGGGATGCCGCTTTCTTTTAAAACAGTTTCTTCATTTTCAGGCCCTAGCACAACAGTTGCTACATCACTCAATTTAATATCTCTTCCGCCAATATTTTTTACAATGAGGTTGCTGAATTCTTCTTCCGTATCTAGCCGTCCAAATGTTCTTACTGAAAGTTCTGTTGTGTTGCCTGAAATTTTTCCTGATGGTAATTCTACATTCTCTCTTGCCAGTGCTGTTTGAATATCTCTTGCTGTAATATTGTATGAAAGCATTTTTTCCGGTTCAAACCAAATACGCATAGCATATCTTTTTTCACCCCAAATATTTACACTGCTCACTCCGGGAATAGTTTGAATTCGTTCAACAAAATTGTTGGTAGCATACTCTGTTAACTGCAATGGATTTCTTGTTTCACTCTGGATGGTCATGGAGATAATAAAATCACTACTTGCATCTGCTTTGGTAACAACAGGTGGTGCATCTAAATCTGATGGCAGTGAGCGAACAGCTTGAGAAACTTTATCACGTACATCATTAGCCGCTTCCTCTAAATTATATCCCAGTTCAAACTCAACTGTAATACTGCTGTTGCCCTGGCTGCTGCTACTGGTTAAATTTTTTACACCCGCAATTCCATTGATGGCTTTTTCAAGAGGTTCCGTTATTTGTGACTCAATAATATCAGCATTGGCGCCTGGATAGGAAGTGCGTACGCTGATGTTGGGAGGGTCAATAGCTGGATAATCACGCACCCCCAAAAAACGAAAGCCAATGATACCAAACAAAACAATAATGATGTTCATCACTATTGCAAGTACAGGCCGTTTTAAACTCAGTTCACTAATGGTCATGATTACTGCACTTTTGAAAGTTTGATTTTTGCATCAGGGCGAATACCAATTAATCCAGTTGTAACAATCGTGTCACCCACTCTTACACCGCTGATGATTTCTACATTAGCACTGTCACGCACGCCTGTTTGTACATCAGCAAATACAGCAATACCATCTCTGTACAACACTACTTTTTTACCTCTTGCCTGTGGCAGTATGGCTTGTGAAGGAACTAAAATGGCATTATCATTTTTAGCAAAATCAACATCCACTTTTGCAAAACCGCCTGCAACTAATGCAGCATTGTTTTGTTGAATTAAACAACGGATGTTTAAACCTCTTGTAGTTTCACTTACAATAGATTCTGTAGCATATACTTTTGCAAGAAATTTTTGAGTGCTGCCTGCAACAGTAAAAGGAATGAGCTGACCTGTTTGTATTTTTGAACTGTATTTTTCAGGAATGGAAAATTGTAACTTAAGTTGATTGATTTGCCTGATGGTTGTAACGATCGTTGCAGGAGTTATATACGCACCCAGGGATACATTTCTAAAACCAATCTTTCCACTGTAAGGGGCACGTATTTCTGTTTTGGCAATATTGGTTTCAATCAATTCAATATCTGCTTTAATGTTGCTCACCTGTAAAAAACTCAAATCATAATCCTGCTGACTGATGCCATTCAGTTTTAATAGCTCTCTGCTTCGTTCTTCGGTTTTCTCAGCAATTTGCAATTGTACCTTTAGCTTTTTGAGTTGAGCCTGCAAATCACCATCAAACAATTTTACCATGAGTGCGCCTTTGCTGATGTTGGCGCCTTCGTTAATATACAAGCCCACAATGCGTCCATTTACTTCAGGATGAATTTCTGTTGCTTCCATTGGCAGGAGTGTACCGGGAAGTTCTAACGGTTCGCTCACGGCGCCTGTTTTTACGATGTAACCCTGCACCATAGCAGGACCTTTAGGGGCATTAGGTTTAGCCGCCTGTTCATTCTTTTTTTCCTTGCAGGATACAATGGTTAAGAGCGTACCGAGTGCAAGCAGTGGATAAATTCTCATGTTATTGTAAAGGCTAAAGATAAGCATTCATGGCCTTTGAAACCTGCAGTTTGTATGAGTGGTAAAAAATGCAGATTGGGGTAGAGATATACTTTTTAAATTACATTTTGAACTGATTTTTAATGAGTTCAAAAAAAAAGCACCTCGTTAGTTTTTACTTTTTACTTTGAGTATATGTTTGATCCTGTTCGCTTTATAAACCAATTCATCCCTGTCTTTTCCAATCACAGTTACATGTCCCATTTTTCGGCCGGGTTTGGTTTCAGCTTTGCCATAAAGATGCACAAAAGCATTATCCATTTTCAAAACTTCATCTAATCCTTCATAAAAAGCAGGTCCATTAAAACCATCTTCGCCCACAATGTTTAAAATCACTGCCGGTAAAATGGCATCTGTACATCCCAGCGGGTAACCCAGCAATATCCTCCACAACATATCAAACTGAGATGAATAGTTGCCCTCAATACTGTGATGTCCGCTATTGTGGACACGTGGCGCTGTTTCATTTACCAATACATCTCCGTTTTTATCCACAAACAACTCTACTGCAAATAAACCGGGCGAATTATAATTTCTTACTACCGCCATCGCAATGGCTTCAACTTTCCAAAATATTTTTTCAGGTAACAAAGAAGGTGAAATCTGATAGTCCAGCAAGTTGAGATGTGGGTCAAATACCATTTCAGCAGGAGGGTACATAGTGATTTCTCCGTTTTGTGCTACAGCTACAATCATGGAAATTTCTTTGTCAACTGCTACCATTTTTTCCAGCACTGATGGTGCATCAAAGCCACGCTCAATGTCTGCAGTTGTTTTTAATAATTCCACACCACGTCCATCATAACCACCCATGCCCAGTTTATGTGCCGCAGGTAAAAAAGATGCCAGTGCTTTCAGTTCTTCTAAGTTTTCAGTAATAACAAATTCAGCAGTTGGTATTTGATGATGCTGATAATATTTCTTCTGTTCAATTTTATTTTTGATGATGCGGAGTACAGCGGGTTTCGGAATTACTTTTACACCTTCGGCTTCCAGTTTTTCCAATGCATCTACATTCACCGCTTCAATTTCAATAGTAAGCACATCTACCTGTTTGCCGAAGTTGTACACCGCATCAAAATTTTTAATGTCGCCTTTAATAAAATGATGACAGAGGTGTGCCGATGGGCAATACACATCGTTTTCCATCACAAATGTTTCAACGGGGTAATTGGCTGCTGCCTGTAATAACATACGGCCGAGTTGTCCGCCGCCGAGGATACCAACTTTCTGCATGTGGCAAAGATAATGCCCACTGTCAAAAAGGTTTTTTATTTTTGCCCAATGCTTCCCGATTATCCATCCAAACGATTTAATGATTGCAGGGTCAACTATTGCCTGCTCATGGAAGTATTGGCGATTGATAAAGTATGATGCGATACCAAGCAGACAGGGTCAAATTCTTCAATTATCTAATCATCTAATTTTCAAACCTTCAAATTTATTTTATGTCAGCAATAGTAGCCGAGCAATTAAAGCAGCATGCACAAACCGATTTTCTTCCTCTGCAGGGAACAGACTATGTAGAATTTTACGTAGGCAATGCCAAACAAGCCGCTCATTTTTATATTACTGCCTTTGGTTTTCAGCCATTGGCTTATGCCGGGCCTGAAACTGGTTTGAAAGACAGGGCAAGTTATGCCGTTCGTCAAAACAAATTAACATTGGTGCTCACTACACCGCTTCGTTCAAAAAATGAAATGGCCGATCATATTTACAAGCATGGCGATGGTGTAAAGTTTTTGGCATTGAAGGTAGAAGATGCAACCAATGCCTGGGAAGAGACTACACAACGTGGCGCCAAAAGTTATATTGCCCCCGTTAAGTTGAATGATGATGCAGGCGAGTTGGTAATGAGCGGCATTCATACTTATGGAGATGTTGTGCATTTGTTTATAGAACGCAAAAATTATAACGGCGCATTTATGCCGGGCTACCGTGCTTGGAGCAATCCGTATTTTAAAACAGAAGAAACAGGTTTGTTATATGTTGATCATTGTGTGGGTAATGTGGGATGGAACCAGATGAATCCATGGGTGAAATTTTATGAAGAAGTAATGGGCTTCCGCAACATTCTCACATTTGATGATAATGATATTTCAACAGAATATTCAGCATTGATGAGTAAAGTAATGAGCAATGGAAATGGGTATGTAAAATTTCCTATTAATGAGCCTGCTGAAGGAAAAAAGAAATCACAGGTAGAAGAATACCTTGATTTTTATGGTGGGGAAGGTGTGCAGCATGTAGCAATGGCAACCAACAATATTGTTGAAACGGTTACAGCACTCCGCAATAGAGGTGTTGAATTTTTAAGAGTGCCCACAACTTATTATGATGATTTGCTGGATAGGGTAGGTCATATTGATGAAGATCTTGAACCCTTAAAAGAGCTGGGCATTCTGGTTGACAGGGATGAAGAAGGGTATCTCCTGCAAATTTTTACCAAGCCTGTTGAAGACCGCCCTACACTGTTTTTTGAGATTATTCAGCGTAAAGGTGCAAAAAGTTTTGGCAAGGGAAACTTTAAGGCTTTGTTTGAAGCAATCGAGCGAGAGCAGGAAGCAAGAGGAAACCTTTAATATTGCGGGGCAGATTCTCTGCCCCTTTTTATGTAACCACTCATTAATAAAAGTTTAAGGTGGATAATATTTTAGGAACATTTTTATAAATTTTTGAAATATTTTTGCTGCAATGGCCGTTCTTAATCAATCCAATATGCTTCTTAAAAGAGTAATATCATTCTTCTCTGCATCGCTGATTGTTTTATCGGCGTTATCACAGACATCTTATGAAGATGCCCCAAAAAAATTTATTAAATCTCTTTCTCCATTTGTCAAAATTGAAGATTCCTTAAAAGTTGAGTTTAAACAAAAGGGTTTAGACTGGCCGGTTAAATACATGTATGTTAGGGCGTTTAAATTGGAGCGGCAACTCGAAATTTGGGTGAAAGGTGATTATGTGGAAGCTTTTCAACTATTTAAAGTTTATAAAGTGTGTGCAACAAGCGGCACCTATGGCCCCAAAAGAAAAGAAGGCGATAAACAAATACCCGAAGGTTTTTATTACATCAACGAGTTTAACCCGAACAGCAATTATCATCTTGCGCTTGGCTTAAATTATCCGAACGCTTCTGATGCTATTCTAAGTGATCAGCAAAAACCCGGAGGCGATATTTATATTCATGGCAATTGTGTTACGATTGGCTGTTTGCCGTTAACTGATTCATTAATTGAGCAGGTGTATTATATGGCATCTGTAGTAAAAGAGCAGGGGCAGGATTTTATTCCGGTACACATTTACCCAATGCGTTATGACAATCCAAAATCGCAGGAACAATTTACAATACGCACAAAAGCAAAGACTGATGTACAGCAGTTTGCAAAATCAATAAAAGATGCGTATGAATATTTTGAAGACACACATCAGCTTCCAGCAATTATGGTAAATGAAAAAGGGAATTATGTTATTGCCGGTAACCCTGAAACACCCAAAGTGCCAAGAATTAAATTTATTGAAACAGGAGAGAAAGATCCTTATACCGGATGGAACTTGGAAGAAAAAGTTGATAAAGTGCCTTTCTTTAAAGATGGAAATGCTTCTTTGCAAAAATGGTTGTATAAATTAAGCCAGGAACTTTCAGCTACTTTGCCACCCAATGCTTCAATGAGTTTACAGGTTGAATTTATTGTTGATAAAGAAGGTAATACTAAATTGGCAAATGTAATTAGGGGTGGAGATGCCAAAATAAATGCTGTTATCAAATCAAAATTTGAAAAGGAATTAAAATGGTTGCCTGCTTTAAAAAATGGGGAACCTGTTAATACAAAGCTCAAGCAGAATATGAATCTTGCAGCTCCCGAAGATTTGTAAGATTTCTTAAATAAAAAAGGAGCTTCTTCATAAGCCCCTTTTCTGGTTTTGATGGTAAAACTTATTTTGTTCTGCCGGGATAAACTTTCAATGCTTCTTCCAAACAATCCATTGCTTTATTTAATGCATCAAGATTGAGCACATAAGCCAAACGCACTTCATTTTTCCCCAAACCTGCTGATCCATAAAAACCAGTTGCAGGTGCCAGCATTACAGTTTGCCCTTCATGCGAAAAAGATTCAAGTAACCATTGGCAAAAGGTATCACTATCGTCAATCGGTAATTTTGCCATTGCATAAAATGCACCACCTGGGTTTGGACAAAAAACACCTTCCATTTTATTTAATCGGGATACCAGTAAATTTCTTCTTGATAAGTATTCGGCTTTTGGTGCATCAAAATAAGAGGCAGGTAAATCAACAGCAGCCTCACCCATGATTTGTGCAAGACCTGGCGGGCTTAATCTTGCTTGCGCAAATTTCATGGCTGCATCATAAACAGCTTTATTTTTGGTTACAAATGCGCCAAGTCTTGCACCGCAAGCGCTGTAACGTTTGCTGATGGTGTCCATCAATACAACATGTTGTTCCAGTCCATCTATGTGCATGGCACTCACATATTCGCCATCATAACAAAATTCCCTGTACGCTTCATCGCTGAACAAATACAAATTTTGCTTTAAACAAACTTCTTTCAGCGCCAGCATTTCTTCTTTACTGTATAAATAACCTGTAGGATTATTAGGGCTGCAAATGATGATAGCTTTTGTTTTTGGTGTGATTACTTTTTCAAAATCATCAATAGGTGGCAGTGCAAAACCTGTTTCGATTTTTGAAGTGATGGGAACAACGTTTACACCTGCAGCACAGGCAAAGCCATTATAGTTTGCATAAAAAGGTTCAGGAATAATTACTTCATCTCCCGGGTTTAAACAGGTAAAAAAACCAAACATAATTGCTTCGCTTCCTCCTGTTGTTATAAGAATCTGATCATGTTTAACATCTATGCCAACACTATTGTAATACTGCACCAACTTACGCCTGTAACTTTCATTGCCTGCGCTATGGCTGTATTCAAGCACTTTTATATCTGCATTTCGCACTGCATCCATAATAGCAGGCGGCGTTTCAATATCAGGTTGACCTATGTTTAAATGGTAAACTTTTGTTCCTCTTTTTTTTGCTGCTTCGGCATAAGGAACCAGTTTTCTGATGGGAGAAGGTGGCATCATCTCGCCACGTTTGCTGATCGTTAACATGCGGACAAAGATAGGGAGGGGTATGCTTGCGTGAAAATCAAATTCAATTTTATGTTATGCTAAAAAACAAAAGGGCTGCCAATAGGTAGCCCTTTTGTTTTTGTTTCAATTATGGATTAGTTAGGTCTAACTAAACGACCGTTTACTGATTTACCATTTTGTCTGAAGAAGAAAACTAATTTCTTCTGTTGTGCCTAGGGCACATCAAACTTAATAGTGGTTTTTGAATCGGCTTTTAGGGAACCATCATAAACAGTTGCAATTTTCTGACCAACCATATTTTACAATTCCAGTGTGCTTAGTCCGGCTTTCTTCACAGTAATTTCAAAGATGAGCGTTTCCTCGTTAGGATTTGGATAGGCTGGCTTTAAAGAACCTCCAAAGAATAGAGTTTTTTCAGCCTTCCAAATTTTTTTATGATTTGTTAAACAAAACACCCCGTTTTAAACGGGGTGTTACTTAAGAAATATCTCTTTATTTATAGTTGCTTCTTACTCAACTGTTCCTACAATTACAAGACTCTTTTGCTCATCAACTCCCAAAAACTTTACATAAACGGTTTTTGTGAATTTCCCCGGAGCTGCTGCATTATATGTAGCTGAAATGATACCTGTTTTACCTGGTTTAATGAGCTCTTTTGTGTAATCAGATTTAGTACATCCGCAACCGGGCGTTACGTTTTCAATCATCAAATCTTCTTTACTGATATTGGTAACAGTAAAAGTTGCTGTAACAGGGTTATTGAGTTTTAATTTACCCATATCAACTGTTTCGCTGTTGAATTTAGCAACATCACTTACTTTTTTACCTTGTCCCACAGCCAGATTAACTAATACAAAAGAAAATAGAATTAAAAAAATGTGTTTCATGTTTTTAAATATTAAAAATTTATTGTTTAAATACGTTTAAAGCTTCATTAGAAGGTGCAGATTGATCAGGGGTTTTCCAAACATGCCCTTTGATTGTAATTTGTTTTACTTCTCCACTATTATAATAAATGGTGATTGTTTTTTCAAACTGTCCTTCTGATGCTGAATTATAACCAACTTTAATTTGGGTTTTTTCGCCTGGTGCAACAGGAGCGTTGCTCCACTCAGGTGTTGTACATCCGCAAGATGCCTGAACATTATTCAGCCTCAAAGAATCTTTACCAATATTTTCAATAATAAATGTATGGGTAACGGGCTTGCCTTGTGGAATTTTTCCAAAATTGTAGCTTGTTTCAGCTAGTTTAATCGTTTCGGGTTTTGTTGTTTCCTGTGCATATAAACCACTGCACAAAACAACTGATAAAAGGGTAATCAGGATTTTTTTCATATACATTGAAGGTTTAAATAAGAATCAAATGTAAACATATTTACAGACAGTTCATAATACTCACAGGTTGCTTCTTTTATTTTTTTTTGGAAGGTTTTTTTTAAAACAAGTGGCGAAGAGATCGTGCAATTATTCAACGGACTATCTATTATAACAGCAGAAATATCAATTTCCTTTTCAGGCAATTAACAAACTGGGCTAAACTTTTCACCACCCGTTTTCCGGGCTTTTTAGAGGTGTGAAAACACATACATTTGTGCCATGGATTTACCAGTTAACGAAACATTGCATGCCCCCCTTTCCTTTGAGCATTTTCGTTCAGAGGTATTAAAAGATTATCAAATTGCTTGCTTAAGCCGTGAAGCCAGCTTACTCGGCCGTAAAGAAGTGCTTACCGGCAAAGCCAAATTTGGCATCTTTGGCGATGGTAAAGAAGTGCCTCAACTGGCAATGGCCAAATTCTTTAAGCCGGGTGATTTTTACAGCGGTTATTATCGTGATCAAACTTTTGCTTTTGCAACAGGTGCGGCCACCATCAAAGAATTTTTTGCCCAACTTTATGCTGATCCCGATACAAGCCATGACCCACACAGCGCCGGACGCCAAATGAATTCTCATTTTGCTACCCGTTTTTTTGATGAGGATGGTGAAATACTGGATTTGATCAATAGAAAAAATCTGGCTGCAGGAATGGCACCCACTGCTGCACAAATGCCCAAATCAGTTGGGCTGGCGCTGGCTTCAAAAATTTTCAGGAATGCCGACGAAGCTAAAACACTCACACATCTTTCAAACAATGGAAGCGAAGTTTGCTTTGCAACCATTGGCGATGCCTCAACCAGTGAAGGTCATTTTTGGGAAACAGTAAATGCAGCAGCAGTACAACAAATTCCACTCGCAATTTTTGTGTGGGATGATGGTTATGGAATTTCAGTCCCTAAAAAATATCAAACAACCAAAGGATCTATTTCTGAAGCATTGAAAGGTTTTCAGATAAAAGAAGGAACCAATGGTATTGAAATTTATAAACTCAAAGCATGGGATTATGCCGGTATGTGCGAAGTGCTGGAAGCAGCAATAGAAAAAATAAGAATAACGCATACTCCTGCACTGTTTCATGTAGAAGAAGTAACACAGCCACAAGGGCATTCTACATCGGGCTCACATGAGCGCTACAAATCTGCAGATCGTCTTCAATGGGAACGTGAATGGGACTGTATCAAGAAAATGAAAGAATGGTTGATTGAAAATGATCTTTCCAATGAAGAAGAATTGTTTCAGATTGAAACAAGAGCTAAAGAAACCGTACGCAATTCAAGAAATGAAGCATGGGAAGAATATCAGGCGCCTATTAAACAACAGGCTGCTGATGCAATTGCTTTAATGCAGGAGTTGATTGCATCTGCATCACATCCACAGCAAATCACGCAACTCATCAATCAGCTTCAATCCAATAAAGAACCTAACAGGCGAGATGTTATGAGTGCATTGTTCAAAGCTATTAATCTCAGCGCTCAAACAGCCAACGCATTAAATTATTACAGACAATTACAACAACAGAATAAAGCATTATTCAATTCTTATTTGCACACACAAAACAGAAACAGTGCAATGAAGGTGCAGGAAGTAAAAGCTGTATATAATTCTGATGCTCCAACGATCAATGGCTATGAAATCATCAACAAATATTTTGATCAGTTATTTGCAAATAATAATAAGGTTGTAGCTTTTGGTGAAGACTTAGGTTTTATTGGTGATGTAAACCAGGGTTTTGCCGGATTGCAGGCCAAATATTCATCCAACAGAATTTTTGATACAGGCATCCGTGAATTAACAATCATGGGGCAAGGTATTGGTTTGGCTATGCGGGGTTTAAGACCGATTGCTGAAATTCAATACTTAGATTATCTCTTATATGGTTTGCAACCTTTGAGTGATGATTTGGCAACCATGCACTTTCGCACAGCAGGTGCACAAAGTGCGCCTATGATTATTCGTACTCGTGGGCATCGGCTTGAAGGTATTTGGCACAGCGGTTCACCTATGGGTATGATTGTGAACAGCCTTCGTGGCATGTATGTATGTGTACCACGTAATATGGTGCAGGCGGCAGGCATGTACAATACATTACTGCAAAGCAATGAACCCGGCTTGGTCATTGAATGTTTGAATGGATACCGTTTAAAAGAAAAACTTCCATCCAATCTTCAACACTTTACTGTACCAATGGGTATTCCTGAAATAATTAAACAGGGTACGGATGTAACCATTGTATCCTATGGGTCTACATTAAGAATCATTGATGAAGCAGCAACACATCTTGCTTTGAAAGGTATCAGTTGTGAGTTGATAGATGTACAAACGCTTTTGCCTTTTGATATCAATCATATAATTCTTGAGTCACTCAAAAAAACAAACCGTATTGTGTTTATTGATGAAGATGTGCCCGGTGGCGCAGCAGCTTATATGTTTAATAAGGTAATGGAAGAACAGGGCGGCTATAAATATTTAGATGTTGCTCCACGCACCATCACTGGTAAAGCTCACCGGCCTTCTTATGGAAGTGATGGCGATTATTTTAGCAAACCCAACGCAGAAGAAATAATTGAAGTGATTGA
>JBKCJY010000424.1:0-2418 GCA_046301455.1 Chitinophagaceae bacterium
TGATGCAAACGTAGCTACCAAAGTGGCACAGTTTATTTTGCTGGGCGTGGGTGGTGCAAAGTTGATAGATGAACTTGGTTTTAAACCCGATGTCTATCACTTTAATGAAGCACATGCAATTTCTGCTGCATTTTATTTATATAAGAAGTGGGGTAGTGTGGAAGAAGTAAAGAAACATGTAGTGTTTACCACGCATACACCTGAAGAAGCTGGTAATGAAAAGCATGACATATATCTCTGTGAAAAAATGAGTTACTTCTGTGGTGTGCCATTAGATGAAGTAAGAAAGATCACAGGTATTACTGATGATCAGTTTAATCATTCACTTGCTGCATTACGTTTATGTCGCATTTCAAATGGAGTAAGTGCATTGCATGGTGAAGTGAGCCGTAAGATGTGGGGTCATTATGAAGGTATTGCACCTATTATCAGCATTACTAATGCTCAAAATTGGAAATACTGGGCCGATAAGCAGTTGTATTTTGCCATGGATGAAAACAATGACGAACGTTTTGACGACCGTAAAAAATATTTGAAGAAACGTGCTATGGATATTGTGGCGGATCAAACAGGAAAATTATTTGATCCTAATGTGTTTACTATTGTATGGGCACGCCGTTTTGCTGGTTACAAGCGTGCAGACTTGTTGACACGTGATACAGAACGTTTCCATGCATTGATGAATAATAAAAAATATCCTGTGCAGGTTATTTGGGCGGGTAAGCCTTATCCTTTGGATTATCCGGCTATTAGTGAGTTTAATAATTTGGTACACATCAGCAAGAATTACAAAAATATGGCGGTGTGCACAGGTTATGAATTGTCATTGAGCAAACGTTTAAAGCAGGTGGCTGATGCATGGCTTAACAATCCACGTGTACCACGTGAAGCAAGCGGCACCAGCGGTATGACCGCTGCCATGAACGGAGCTGTTAATTTTAGCACTTTTGACGGATGGATTTGTGAATTTGCCAATCATGGTAATAACAGTTTTATTGTTCCGCCTATTGATTATACAAGTTTGCATGTAACAGAGCATGATCAATATGATCTGGATCAGGTATATGAAGTATTGGAAAATCAAATTCTCCCATTGTATTACGACAATTATACTGTGTGGCGCCAAATAACAAAAAACGGAATGCGAGATGTACGTTTCCAGTTTGACAGTAACAGGATGGCGGCGGAGTATTATAATTTGTTGTATAAAAAAAAGTGAGTGGTCAATAGTGAATTGATAACATCTTTATAAAGTTGAGGCTGGTTGAAAGACCGGCCTTTTTTGTTTTTGGTAACAGAGGTTTGTGCTGCTATCAAGCTGTATTAGTGTCGCACTCTTGTACGTTTGGAAATTCTGTTCGTTATCCTTTTAACTGCATTTATGAAATGCAATGGCTTTTGTCATAATTTTATTTTATGAATACATATTTAAAAACCTTTGAACTCCGATGGAGCGATGTAGATGCCAATATGCATGTAATGCACTCCCGTTATTATGAACTGGGTGCACACTGCCGTATGAGTTTTCTATATGAACACGGAATTACACCTGAGTTGTTTAAGAATGAATTATTCGGTCCTATTCTTTTTCGTGAAGAATGTACGTTCAGAAGAGAATTGGTAGCCGGTGAAATTGTAACCGTAAACTTTGCTTTAACAAAAGCAAGGAAAGACGGCAGCCGTTTTAGTGTGTATCATGAAATTAAAAAAGCAGATGGTACTATTGCTGCAGTAATGCATGCAGACCTTGCATGGATAGATTTGATGAAGCGGAAATTAACTATGCCGCCTGTTATTGTCATAGCCATGCTAGAAGATTCACCGAAGAGTCTGGCGTTTGTATGGGAAGAATAATTGCTGATTTAATTTACTCTGCCCACTCGCTCAACTCCAGCCATCTCAACTCTTTTTCATCGAGCAACTGTGTTACTTCACCAATGCGGGAACTGAGAAGTTGTAATTCTTCAAAAGGCGCAGTGCCGCTTGTGAGCTTTTGAGTTATTTTTTCTTTTTCAGTATTAAGCTCTTCAATTTCTTTTTGCAGCATTTCAAACTCACGCTTTTCTTTAAAACTGAGCTTTCGTTTTTCAGCAATGGACTTTTCTTCTTTTACTGGCTTTGTTGCAACAGCTTCGTTACGGGAAATAAGTTCCGGTTTTTCTTTGGCCAGTTGATATTCTCTGTACAAAGAATAGTTACCGGGGAAATCTCTCACTTCACCGTTACCTTCAAATACAAACAAATGGTCAACAAGTCTGTCCATAAAATATCGGTCATGACTTACTATAAGCAAACAACCCGGGAACTCACTTAAAAAATTTTCTAATACACCTAGCGTTGGTAAATCCAAATCATTGGTTGGTTCATCTAAAATCAAAAAATTTGGATTGCGAAAGAGGATGGAGAGTAAATGCAATC
>JBKCJY010000425.1:0-1747 GCA_046301455.1 Chitinophagaceae bacterium
CTTTTGGTACTGCTGCACGCAACAAGGCACCAATTGCAATACTTAATCCAATAATTGCTAACGGAAGAAAGATGTAATCCATCAACCTATACAAATACAATTGTTTGATGTATGGTAATACAAGTTGATGTGTATAATTGATAAGCGGCACATGCATTGCATAAATCATAAAGGAGAAGGCGCTTGTCCACACAAACCATTTCTTTTCCATACAATATTTTACCAACGTATCACAGCCAAACCATACAGCAATAAAACCTGTGAACACGGTTATTTTATGCAGCAGTAATAATGTAATACCTCCATATATATTTGGATTTACATAAAACGCAAGAATTGTTTTTAATGTACATGCCCCTATAAATATGGGAACAATCCATTTTAAATTGAGCCACCGGGGAACAACTGTTAAATCTCTGTTTCGTTTTGCCAGCCAGATTCCCAATGAAAAAAACAAGAGCCCTTCACCTTCAATAAAATGTAAGCCCATCATGCTCAGCCATAAAAAAATGCAAACCGGAAACCAGATTTTTGGAATTTTTATCACAGCTTATTTCAACAGTGGATATAATAAATTATAAACAAACAGTACACGTATAAACCAGAGTTGAAAAGCAATAGGAACTAATGTCCATCTCTCAATCATTCCGCTCCATCCAATTTCTGTATAAGGCCTGTTATCACCAAACTGGTCTAATTGTGAATTAAAAACTGCTTTGGCTGTAAGCGGAAATTGCTGCCACAAAAAAGTAATGAGCAACGCTATGGCACTCCAGATGAGATAAGGGAGCAGCAATGTTCTTGTTCGTTTGCCAATGCGTTTTAAATATGGTGGTTCATCGCCCAATGAAAATAAATAACCTGAGATAGCAAACAACATGGGAATGCGAAAACGAAACAACCCATTTGCTGTAAAGTATTCAAAAAATGAAGTAAATGTTAATGGCTCGGTTACAATCGTAAACGGTTGCAGATAAGAGTCGTTTAAATTATACCCGTGCACATACACCAGTAAAAACATGGAGATGAATGAATAGAATTTAAACTTCTGGCTGATGAAAGGTTGAATGGTCATGCTTGTATGATGATGTAACAAAGCAACAGGTTACAACTCAATTATAAAACCACATGAATATGTGATGCCTATTTTAAATGCTTATTAAAGAATTCAATTGTTCTGCTCCATGCAAGTTTAGCCGCATCAGCATTATAACGTTGCCCGGCAGTATCATTATGAAATGCGTGGTTTACACCTTCATACACATATAATTCGTATTTGATATTATTTACTTTTAAAGCTTCTTCATATGCAGCAATACCTGCGTTAATACGTTCATCAAGCGAAGCGTAATGCAGTTGAATGGCAGCTTTTATTTTTGGAACATCTCCTGCTGCTGCCTGTCTTCCATAGAATGCAACGGCCGCTTTTAATCCAGGAACATTTACAGCAAGTGTATTGCTCATGCCGCCACCCCAGCAAAAACCAACACAACCGTATTTGCCATTACTGTCATTTCGTGTTTTGAGATAAGTGAATACGTTGATGAAGTTTTGTTTGGTTTCATCCTGGTTGAGTTTGGTAAACAAAGTTCTTGCGTCATCTTCAACAGCTGGCGTTCCGCCAAGTGGTGCTAATGCATTGGGGGCAATGGCTAAGAATCCTGCTTGTGCTGCACGGCGTGCGACGTCTTCAATATGTGTATTCAATCCACGGTTTTCATGAATTACAACAACAGTTCCGTATTTC
>JBKCJY010000426.1:0-4111 GCA_046301455.1 Chitinophagaceae bacterium
TTTGAATTCAATTGCTGTGCTCTTACTGTCATAAGCCAAACAGTATGCTTTAACTTTTTGTGCGTTGTAAATGCTGTCAAAATAAAACAGTTGAATACCTGTGGGGAAATTCGTTGTATATGCTGTTGCTATTTTCCAGCCTGCCGGCAAAGAAATGATAGGTATTACTGTTACCGGCGGGTTAACAACAGGCGGATTGTTGGTACGCGGATTGCTTTTTTTGGAGCATGCGATTACAGTTGTACAAATCAATAAAAAAACGAATAACTTTTTCATAAACATTTTTGCTAATCCTGTCAGAGGAGGGCTTACTTCTTTTATAGTTATCAATAAATATTTTCTAGCTTTCTTAATGTTTCAAAATAAAACATGCACTCACCGTTAAAACCATATTTGCGGTTGAGTTCAATCATCTGTTGCAACATTTCAGGTTTTACCAAATAACCATCTCCCAACGAAGTGAGAATGCCGGGAAATATTTTTTTCTTTTGCTCAGCCGTAACTGATTCATTCAGCTCTTTTAATATTTTTTCATAAGCCTGGATGTTGTAACGATAAAGTTGAGGCATCACATAATCAGCATAGCCACCGTTGAGCCATGCAGGCCAGTCCTGTAAGTATTGTTCTTTGCTCCACGGATAAATACTTGGCGCCCATGATACAATGCAATTGGGTTTTTGTTTTTTTACATCGTTGTACAATGCTTTACCAAATGCACTCAGTTGATCAGCTTTCCATTGCAGCCATTCAGGTTCTTTGTAATCTGATGGAGCATCTTTACCTGTTTGTTGTTTGTACAAAGCCAATGTTGACAAATCATATCCGCCTTCGGCTGGCATGGCAGGTAAACGGTCATCACCCTGCACACCATCTACATCATAGTTGGTAACTACTTCTAAAATTAATTTCTTCATGAAGCTTTGTACTTCCGGATGCATAGCACTCCACCAGTAGAAACCATTTTTGTTGAGCAATTCACCTTTGCTGTTGCGACCCACCCAATGCGGATATTTTTTACTCCAGTTTTTTGTAGTGTCTTTATATGCATAAGAAAAACCAAATTCAAACCAAGCATGTACTTTCAATCCTTGTTTATGTCCTTCATCAATAATTGTTTTGATGGGATCGAAACCATTATAAACAGGATGTTGCTTGATGCCGATGTAAGACTCCACTACTTTACTGGGATACATGGTAACACCGCCGTTCCATACCACTACATAAATATTGTTGAGTCCTTTTTGTTTGCACAAAGCAACTGCTTCTTTAATGTTTTTTTCTGAACGCAGTGCTTCGCTGGCTACATTGGTAATCCATGTGCCACGGATGGAATCATCTTTTTGCTGCGCATAGGACGAGAGGGCGAGAAAAGTAAAAAGTAAAAAGCGAAAATGTTTCATGAATGATAAAGTTTGATCTTAGAATTACTTCTGTAAGTTTTGATACTCTATGTATCTGTTATATAAATGATGTGCTGATGTGTACATGGATTGCGGGCTCATAAAATGACTAAACTCAAACGTAATGGCTTTATCATATCCTGCTTTTTTTGCAGCTTCCAGTTTAAGTTTTAGTTTTTCAAACTTAATAGGCAAAAATTTGATCGGCATATCACGATCAAAACTTTCACAGTTGGTCCAGCTTTGCAAACCGTGTTTTGTTGCCAGTTGCTTGTTGATGACGAGATAATCATACAGCTCATGATAATCTACGTGACCATCCTGGAACGCAACCGCATCCACTACATCTTTAATGCCATCAAAAATTTCATTCCATTCTGTTTCATGTTCTTTTAAGGAAACAGTTTGTTCTTTACTGATGATGCTACTGGCAGCCATCACTGCTTTTTTACCATCAATCCATGGTGAAATGAAAGTGGACAATCCATTGCTTATCTCTTTACATTGTTTACCTAATGAAGAAAATGCTTCAATGGCCCCTTTTGTTTTACGGCTGATTTCCATACTCAGGTACCAACCTTTAAACGATTTGTGATGACCGTATTGCTGCCACACTTCATCAATTACAAATTTGTTGTGCTCAATTTCATGATTCATATCACCCGTATCCCAATACTTGCCGCTATCGTATAATCCGAAATAAAAATCCATTCCGTATTTGTCGGCCAGTGTTAAAAATAATTCCAGTAAATCAACGGGTGGTTGAAAACAACCTTGCTTGATTAAGTATGCTGATGGGTAAGTAATAAATCTTCTGTATCCGCTGCGTATCATGATAACAGTATCAATACCCATGGCAGCCATGTGTTGAAAGTCCTGTTCCCATTCTTTAGCGCCCCAGTTTTGATGGGGAATGTCGTGGGAGATTTCGTCTATGAATGTTCCTGTAATGAGCATAGTACAACTTAACCCTGGTTTTCTTTTCTTAAGTAAGAGAGGGACAGGGCTTATGTTTTTAGTTAATGAATAGTAATTCAGCATATTAATAAACGTCATCAAAAACTACAGCGCCTTTTCTTGAATCAACACCTCCTTCCACTTCAAAAACCCTTCACCTGTTAAATGCAGGCCATCATTGGTGTATTTACGATTCATTTTTCCTTCACTTTCAAGAAAGGCATCGTAAAGATTGATATAAACAACTTTTTTTTCAGCACAGATCTTTTTCAGTTCACTGTTTACAAAAAGAATATGCTTGTTTTTATTCTGATGGTTATTGAACAAGGTGAATGTATTATTTGTTGGCAACACACTCTGCATGTAAATTTTAGTGGCGGGTGTTTGTTGTTGCAAACTGTCAATCATACGCCTGTAGTTTTGTACAATCACTTCATCAGGTATATTACGGCTGATGTCGTTAATGCCGATCATTATAAAAACCTTTGACGGTTTGTGCCTTATGATTTCATACATCCTGTTAAGTACACCAAAAGTAATATCTGAACTGATGCCACGGTTAAGCGTATTATATCGGGGAAAAAATTCATTCCATTCACCCATATCAGTAATACTATCGCCCACCCAAATAACAGGATTTTTTGGTGTAGGCATCAATTCAAACATCGTAAGCTTTTGATCGTAATAGTAATAACGGAAAGATGAGTCCCAGGTTTGCTGGGCTTTGGATATAAAAGCAGAAAAAGTAAATAGTAAAAAGTAAAAAAGTTGTTTCATCTTTATTATTCAGTTACTGCTGTTTGTTTTGTCACCTCTTCTTCAACGGGTTTTAAAGGTACCAACCATGTAATCAAAAATGCAGGAATGGTGGAAATGAGTACCCAAATGAAAAATTCTTTATACCCAAGGTAGTCACTAACAAAACCGCTGATCATAGATGGGATCATGAAGCCCAAATTCATTAAACCACTTGCAAAAGCATAATGCGCCATTTTGTATTTGCCCGGCGCAATCTGCTGCATAATGAATAAGATCAACCCCACAAAGCCAAAGCCATAACCAAAATACTCAACGGCAACTGCAGCACCAATGATATATTCATTCGTGGGTACTGCAATAGCCAGATATGCATAAGCTGCAAAGGGAATATTAAAAAAAGCACAGAGTATAAGCAATGTCTTTTTGGTTAACCCTTTGTTGGATGCAAAATAACCGGCAGCAATAGAACCCAGCACAAATGCAATAGCCCCAAACACACCATACAATAAACCAATTTGTGAAGTTGATAAACCAAGCCCACCGTCTTCTCTGGCAGCTTTAAAAAACAAGGGTGTTATTTTAATGGCCTGTCCTTCTGCAAAGCGATACAGCACAATAAATACTAAACCGTACCAGATGTATTTTTTTTGAAAGAAGGTGATGATCACATCTTTGAGTGTATTCATTCCTTCTTTAAACGAATGTACCTGTTTGGATGCGCCACCGCTTGGCAGCATGCGCATATTGTAAATGCCGAGTGTAATCATAATAGCTCCATACATGAGCATTACAATACTCCACGCATTTACAATGCCCATCTTTTTTTCCAGTTCACCAGCCAGGTACACCAGCACACCACCACTCATTACTTTGGCAATATTATAAAAGGCTCCCTGCCAACCCACATACTTAGCCTGCAGTTTGGGAGAGAGTTCATTTAAATACACACCATCTGCCGCCGTATCATGCGTTGCTCCGCTGATGGCAACGATCGC
>JBKCJY010000427.1:0-8028 GCA_046301455.1 Chitinophagaceae bacterium
TTCAGGCTACGGGTTTGTATCATTTGTTGCTGCAAACTCCAACAGCTTATGATGTAACACTCAACCCGCAAACGAATTTTATTTTTCTCACTGGCGCTAACATGGCGGGCAAGAGTACATTCATCAAAGCAGTGGGTTGCTCTGTGTACCTTGCTCATGTGGGTATGGGTGTTCCTGCACATAGCATGCAGCTAAGTGTGTTTGACGGGTTATTGAGTAATATACAGGTGCAGGATAATATTGTAAAAGGTGAAAGCTATTTCTTTAATGAAGTGCAGCGTATTAAAAACACAGTTTTAAAAATTACGGATGGCCGCAAATGGCTGGTGTTGATTGATGAATTGTTTAAAGGCACCAACATACAGGATGCCATGCATTGCAGCAGTACGGTGATCAAAGGTTTATTGAAAATTAAAAACTCATTGTTTATTCTATCTACACATCTGTATGAAATAGGTGATGAGTTGAAAGTATATCCCAATATTGCATTCCGTTATTTTGAAACAACAGCAACAGAAGAACAATTACAGTTCAGTTATCAGCTGAAGGAAGGCATCAGTAATGACCGGTTTGGATATTTGATATTGAAGAAGGAGAAGGTGGTGGAGATGTTGGAACGATTGTAATTTGAAACCTCAGATGCCATAGCAAACGGAACGATGAATGGTGCGACGCAAATACACTCCCTCGTTTGTACATAGCCTGCACTAAAAAATTTAACCTTTCTATCGTAAATACCCTATTGCATTTGCCAAAACATTTTTCCTATATTTGCAGCATACAAATGGCAACGCTTCAGCTCATAACTGGGGCGTTGTTATTTTTTTCTGTTTAACTGAAAACGTGGAGATTTTATGAGTAATCAATATGTAACGAAAGAAACATTTGAAAAAATGCAGGCCGAACTGCAGCAAATGAAAAGTGTGCAGCGCCCTGCAGCAGCACGTGCTATTGCAGAAGCACGTGAAAAAGGCGATTTAAAAGAGAATGCAGAGTATGATGCAGCCAAAGAAGCGCAAGGCATACTGGAAGCAAAAATTAAACAACTGGAAGGTATTATTGCAACAGCACGTATTGTAGATGAAACCACAATTGACACCAGCCGTGTAACCATTTTAACTAAAGTAACAGTTCTCAACATGGCTACTAAAAAAGAAATTACCTACCAGATTGTGAGTGAGAAAGAAGCCGACCTGAAACTCGGAAAAATTTCGGCCACTTCTCCTATTGGCAAAGGATTGCTTGGAAAGGTAATTGGCGAAGTTGCAGAAGTAACTGTACCTGCCGGCATAATTAAGTTTGAAATCAAAAACATCACTGTTTAAAAATTTAAACAGCTGAAGAGAAGAATACTTTTAGCCTCTGCTACATCAGAGGCTTTTTTATTACATGTTGATTTTGTTTGGAATGAGTATTGTAGATTTGTGCATGAGTAGAAAGCGACTTTATATGTTGCTGCTTACGATTAAATCAAAACTCTTTGGAGGTATGACTATTTTTTCAAAAATTATTGCAGGCGAAATACCTTCTTACAAAATTGCAGAGAATGAAAAGTTCTTTGCATTTCTGGATATTTTTCCAATGTCAGAAGGTCATACACTTGTAGTACCCAAAAAAGAGATTGACAATTTTTTTGATGTGCCAGATGAGTATCTGAATGAGCTGCTCCTCTTTGCTAAACCCATTGCAAAAGCTATTGAAGCATCTTTTGAATGCAACCGTGTGGGTATTTCAGTAATTGGTTTGGAAGTGCCACATGCACACATGCATCTTGTGCCCATTAACTCAGCCGATGATTTGAATTTCACCAGACCAAAGCTTAAATTAACTGATGAACAGTTTAAAACAATTCAGCAAAAAATTCTATCGCATTTAAAATAATACCTATGTACGTTAAAGATCAGTTTGGTTATAAAAAAAGAGTGAAGAGAAAAGTAAACCGGCCAAAGTTCATAACAGCACTTTGCCTGTTGTTAATTGCCTATGGGTTTTGGAGCATCATTAGCTCCTACATTGGTGTTTATAGCGGATTCGGCACGTTGTACCCAGCCATGAATGCATTAATGATTGTATTTAGTTTTGTTGCTATCAGTGGTGTATGGAGCATGGAGAAATGGGGGCCTATATCTTTTGCTATTGTAATAGCACTCAAAATATTTATGGATGCTCTTTGGGGCAAATTCAATCCCTGGTTTTTATTGGCAATCATCCCTGCTATTATTTTCTTTTTGCAATTTCCAAAAATGAAAAAAACAGAATGAGATATGCGGTATTGTATTAATACTGCATTCTTTCTTTTGTTTGCCTATTCAGGTTTCAGCCAAACTTTTTTTACTAAGAAAAAAGCAAAGGTGAAAAGCTTGCTGGAGAAGTTTTATACTGATGGTGGCTTTAGTCCATTTTTTATTGAAACAGATTCATCACTCACTCTAATGTTTAAAGATTCAACCGGAGCAATAGCAAAAACATCTTTCAGTTATTATTTTAAAAAAAATGGAAGATGCTATAAGGAAACAGGTAACGGAGATTGTGCAAAATGTTTTGATGAAATTGTTAAAGAAGAAAAAAATGCAAAGCGTTATGGCTGGAAAAAAATTTCTCAATCACTCTATATTTCAAAACCATTCTGGCAAATGGCAATAGTGTACGCAAAGAATGAATATGGATTGACTTATAGTGTAATTAACCGCTATCTTAACAGAGATGAACACAGTCGTATTTACCGCTCCAAAAACTGATTTCATTTTTTCTTTAGGCGTTCCGGGTTTTTCTTAATAAAATCTTCCCAGCCTTTAGCTTTTGATCCTGAAATATTTGTGGGTTTACTTGTTTGAAAATGATGACAGAGCGCTACTGCCACTGCATCAGTAGCATCAAAGTATTTGGGTTTGGCTTTAAACTGCAATGAATGCTGCAGCATTTTCCAAACCTGTTCTTTATCAGCATTGCCGTTGCCGGTTACTGATTGTTTTATTTTTTTCGGTGAATATTCTGTTACACTTAATCCTGCACTCATAGCAGCAGCAATTGCAACGCCCTGAGCCCTTCCGAGTTTGAGCATACTTTGTACATTTTTACCAAAGAAAGGAGCTTCAATTGCAAAATCAGTAGGGTTATATTGCTGAATGATGCTGTTTACTTTTTCATGAATGATCTGCAATCGCTCATATATATCCTTGTATTTGGCCAACTTGAGTACATCCATTTCAACCAACTGAAGTTGCTGACCGGTTATTTTGATAAGGCCGTATCCCATCACCACCGTACCCGGATCAATACCCAATATGATTTTAGAGAAAGTTTGCAAGGAGGAGGTTAATTTTGAACAAATAACCGAAACTGAAGAAGAATTTCAAAATCTTTATTAATTACTTCCTTGGACCCATCCTTTTTGTATGGATTAGTATTTCTTTATACAACCAAATTAAACAACAGCCCGACTTACCGCTTGCATGGCAACATGTAAAAAAAAGTTTTACAGGAGCGGGTGCATGGCAAATATGGCTGGCTATTTTGTTAATGCCTTTAAACTGGGCTATTGAAACAAAGAAGTGGCATTTGCTAATTAATAAATTTCAGCCGCTATCTTTTTTAAAAAGTTATGAATCGGTGCTGAGCGGTTTATCCTTATCCATGAATACGCCCAACCGAATTGGAGAATATGGTGGACGGATATTATACCTGCAGCCTGAGTTCAGATTAAGAGGTATTGCTTTAACAGTATTATGCAGCGTTTCGCAGCTCTTTGTAACCTTAGTAGTAGGATTTGTGAGTCTGGTAATACTGCAAACGAAACTGCAAGCCGTTCATTTTGCAGAAACCAGTTTAAATGAAGTGCTCTTTAAGGTTTTATTCTGGTCTGTTTTGCTAATGTGTGTGGCAACGGGTTTATTTTATTTCAGAATACAGTGGTTGGTGAAACTTGTGAAATGGATACCGTTTGTGCAGAAGAAATTTTCATTTGCAGTTGTACTGGAAAATTTAAGAGGAAGAGTAATGCTGCAAATATTATTTTACTCCTTTTTGCGTTTTATAGTATTTGCAGTACAGTACATCCTCATTTGGAAAGCGCTGAATGTAGAACTAAGCTGGTGGCAGGGTTTCTGGAGTATAGCGCTTGTGTTTTTGATGATGGCCATTATACCGAGTTTTGCAATAGCTGAAATTGGCATCAGGGGAAAAGTGGCGCTGGCGGTGGTAGGTTTGTTCAGCAGTAATGCATTGGCGATTTTTGCAGGTACAATTACCATGTGGATGCTCAATCTAGTATTGCCGGCATTAATTGGAAGTTTATTTTTGCTAACGATTAAAATATACAAAGAACGATGAGGTTGATTCCAGTTTTGATTTTGGTGTTATTTCTTTCAGCAGCTCACAAACAGGAACAGCGTGTTAGTGATGAGTTTTGCGGCCTGCGCAACAATTCCTGGCAGGCAGGTGAATTCATCAATTTTCATGTGTACTATACATTGGCCGGTATTTTTGTATATGGCGGTGAAGCCAACTTTAACATCCGCAATGAAAGGCTCAATAACAAACCGGTGTATCATATAATTGGCGATGGTAAAACGAATTCTTTTTTTGATGGCTTTTTTAAAGTGCGTGACCGCTATGAATCTTACATTGATACAGCAACCATGCAGCCTTACAAATTTGTTCGTAATGTGCAGGAAGGTGATTATAAAAAATTTGAAACAGTTACATTTAATCATGAGGCAAACACCGCCACATCCACCAATGGGACATTTAAAGTACCCAACTGTGTGCAGGATGTACTTAGTGCTATTTATTACGCCCGCAATATTGATTTTAATAAATATAAACCGGGCGCTCAAATTCCTTTTACCATGTTTATTGATGACAAATCATACTATTTGTATGTACGTTATCTTGGTAAAGAAAAAATTAAAACCCGTTATGGACGATTCAATGCCATTAAATTTAAACCGCTATTGATTGAAGGAACGATTTTTACCGGTGGAGAGAAGATGACGGTTTGGGTTACCGACGACGCTAACAAAATACCTGTGCGTATTGAAAGTCCGATTTCTGTAGGAAGTGTAAAGATTGATATGATGGATTATAAAAACACACGCTATCCAGTAACAGCGTTGATAAAGGCGAAATATAAGAAAAGCGAAAACATTTCTCCTTAAGCAATATCCTTCAACGCAAACGCTTCTTTCACTCTTACACCTCTTTCTGTTTGTTGAAGCGTGCAGCATTCAATCTTGGGATCGTGTTCAAAGAAGAGGATATAATCACCTGCCACTGCTTCATCTAAAAATGCTTTCTTTTCATTAAGTGTTGTAAGCGGAAACATATCATAACCCATTACATAAGGCAAAGGAATATGAGCGGCTGATGGAAGTAAATCAGCCATGTACACAATTGTTTTTCCGTTGTAGTTGATTTGAGGTAGCATCATCGCTTCTGTATGACCACTTACAAAACGGATAGAAATGTTTTCTGAAAATATTGTTTCAGCCAGACGATTTTTCTGTTGCTTACCTACTTCAATAAATTTCAACTGCCCACTTTCTTGTATCGGCAATATATTTTCTTTCAGAAAAGATGCTTTCTCTCTTGCATTGGGATGAACAGCCCAATCCCAATGTGCTTCATTGCTCCAATAAGTTGCATTTTTAAATGCAGTAACTAATTTTCCATTTTTGATTTCAATTGCACCACCACAATGGTCAAAGTGCAAATGCGTGAGAATTACATCAGTTATATCATCTGCACTAAACCCATGTTTTGCAAGTGATGAATGCAAAGTTTCATCACCATGTAAATAATAATGGCTCCAGAATTTTTCATCTTGTTTGGTGCCGTTACCGGTGTCAATTAAAATTAAACGGTTGCCATCTTCTATCAACAAACAACGGAGAGCCCAGTTGCACATATTGTTTTCATCAGCCGGATTGAGTTTGTTCCAGATGCTTTTGGGCACTACGCCAAACATAGCACCACCGTCGAGTTTAAAATGTCCGGTGTTAATGGTATACAGATTCACACGTCGAGTTTTTTTGCTTTGGCCGAAGTTAACAACAACCCTATCAAACCAAGTACAAAAAAGGTAATAAGTGCAAGAATGGAATTACGCATACTGCCAGTAAAGCCCTCAATAAAACCAAAACTAAACAAGCCAATTACAATTGCCAACTTCTCAGTAACATCATAAAAGCTGAAGAAAGAAGTGGTGTCTTTTGTTTCCGGCATAAGCTTAGAATAGGTAGAGCGGCTCAAACTTTGAATTCCTCCCATCACCAATCCTACAAGGCAAGCCAACACATAAAACTGCATTTCAGTTGTTACAAAATAACCTACCCCACAAACACCTATCCACAACAAAACAGTTGCTATCAACACTTTAATATTGCCAAATTTTTCTGAAAGGCGAGACATGCCTATAGCACCTGCAATTGCTACCAATTGAATAATAACGGCGGTAATAATCAATCGGTCATCGGGTAACTTTAATTCCTTTATTCCAAAATCAATTGCCACAAGCATTACCGTTTGCACACCCATGCTGTAAAAAAAGAAGGCCGATAAAAACCGTTTGAGTACAGGCATATGAATTAATTGCTCCCATACCAATTTGAGTTCATGAAAACCATTAACCAGAATATGTTTTTTTAACTTGCGTTCATTCCTGGCGCTGATGGGCAAATGCCTGAATGGGATTTGTGCAAAAGCCACCCACCATATACCAACCAGCAGGAAAGTAAGTTGAAGAGCAAGTCCTTTATCTTTCATCGTCATCACCAATGCAAAACCCACCATCTGCATCAATACACTTCCAATATATCCGAAAGAATAACCTTTGGCGCTCACACGGTCACGGTCTGCCTCAGCTGTAATATCAGGTAAGTAAGAGTTGTAAAACACCTGTGATCCATAAAAACCAATACCGGCAAACATGAAACAAAATAATCCAAATGTTACATTGCTTTTATCAAAGAAAAACATGATTGAGCAACTGAATGCCCCCATATAACAAAAGAAGCGCATGAAGTTTTTCTTGTTCCCTTTGTAGTCGGCAATTGATGAAAGAATGGGGCTCATCGCAGCAATAATTAAGAATCCTGCTGCCAGTATATAATCTTTGATTTCAGTATTTACATAAGTGCGTCCGAGAAACTTTACACCGTTTTCAAAACCTTCATTTGATGTACTGGTTACTGCAGCATAATAAGCAGGAAAAAAAGTAGTAGTAATCACCAGATTGTAAACACTGTTGGCCCAGTCGTACATAGCCCAGGCATTTACAACTTTTTTGGAAGCAGTCTGCATGTGGATGGTTAATTTGGTTTGAAACAGAAATGTAGGAAGAAATTTTTAAACAGCAGTTCCACACAAAACAGCAAAGAATAAAAAGATGCAAAGAAGCAGTTATATACTTATTTCAGATATCCCGTCCACAATAAAATGAACAACAAAATTCCAACAATTATTCTGTACCAGCCAAACAACCGAAACCCATGCTTTTGTAAATAGCCGATAAAAAATTTAATGGCCAGCATGGCTACAATAAAGGCAACTACATTACCAATAAGAAAGGCATGCAGATTAGCATGATCATTTATAATCAATTCATATCCTTTTACTTCAGTACCGTTTTCAGTCCAGTCTTTTAAAAACAAAGAATAAGCTGTTGCAGCAGCCATTGTGGGCACAGCTAAGAAAAAAGAAAACTCAGCAGCGAGTGAACGTGTTAACTTTTGCTGCATACCGCCAATTATGCTGGCGGCACTGCGGCTCACACCGGGAATCATGGCTACACATTGCCACAAGCCAATCATCAATGCTTTGCCAAATGAAATGTCTTCTTCCTTCTCTACAGGATGATGTTTAAATACCTTATCAATCACCAGCAATACGAAGCCGCCCAGTAATAATGTAACCGCTACCGTAAGCGGACTCTCCAGCAGTTCATCAATCTTATCACTAAACAATTTACCAAGCACCAATGCAGGAATCACAGCCACAATCAATTTGGCATAAAATTTCCAGTTCTTGAAT
>JBKCJY010000428.1:0-5644 GCA_046301455.1 Chitinophagaceae bacterium
TTTGCTGGAAGTAAAGGCAAATGGAGATGACGCATTAAAGCGATTCGCCACAATTTTCGATAAAGTGACTGTTAATGAATTACAGGTGAGCAAAGAAGAAATTGATAAAGCATCCGCAGCAGTAAGTGATGAACTAAAACAAGCCATTGCTGTTGCCAAACAAAACATTGAAACCTTTCATGCAAAACAAATGTTTGCAGTCGAGAAAATTGAAACCATGCCCGGTGTAGTGTGTTGGCGCAAAACGGTGGCTATTGAAAAAGTGGGCTTGTATATTCCCGGAGGCACTGCTCCCCTTTTCTCCACTATTTTAATGTTGGGGGTGCCTGCACAAATTGCAGGATGCAAGGAAATTATTTTATGTACTCCTCCTGCAAAAGACGGAAGTATCAATGCTGCAATTTTATATACAGCTCAATTGTGTGGCATTACAAAGATTTATAAAGCTGGTGGCGCCCAGGCAATTGCTGCAATGGCGTTTGGGACAGAAACAATTCCACAGGTGTATAAAATATTCGGCCCCGGCAATCAATACGTAACAGCGGCCAAACAATTAGTGCAAAAAGATGGCGTGGCCATTGATATGCCTGCAGGCCCAAGTGAAGTTTGTGTAATGGCAGATGATACAGCGAATGCTAGTTTTGTAGCTGCAGATTTATTATCACAAGCCGAACATGGAGCAGATTCACAGGTGTTGCTGGTGAGTACAAGCGAAGCAATGATAAATGCAGTGTTACTTGAAACTGAAAAACAATTAAATGAGTTGCCCAGAAGAGAACTGGCAGCAAAAGCATTGGATAACAGCAAAGCTATTTTACTCAACTCAATTGGTGAAATGATTGAACTGGTGAATGCATATGCGGCTGAGCATCTTATCATCAGTTGTAAGGATGATGAAGTTATTGCTGAAAAAATTTTAAATGCAGGTTCTATGTTCCTCGGCAACTATTCTCCTGAGAGTGTAGGTGACTATGCAAGCGGCACTAATCATACATTGCCCACCAATGGTTATGCAAGAGCTTACAGCGGTGTAAGTGTTGATAGCTTTGTAAAGAAGATAACACTACAAAAATTGAGTAAAGAAGGATTGTTGAATATTGGTAAAGCTGTGGAATTGATGGCAGAAGCTGAGGGACTTGAGGCACATGCCAGAGCTGTAACTATAAGAAGTTAAAATAAAGATGATGGAATTCTTTGCATACAAGTGAGTGACACAACAAAAACAAAAAAGTAATAAAAACGCTGATAATAAAAATATGTCTTTCAATTTAGAGCAACTCGTAAGAGAAAATATCAAAACCCTTGTTCCTTACTCTTCTGCACGTGATGAATTTCACGGTGAAGCAAAAGTGTTTTTAGATGCCAATGAAAACAGCATCGGTTCGCCACTCACGAAGTGGTACAATCGCTATCCTGACCCTCATCAGAAAAAAATTAAAGAAAAACTTTCTGCAATTAAAGGTGTGGCGCCGTCGCACATTTTTATCGGCAACGGAAGTGATGAGTGTATTGATATTTTGTACCGTGCCTTTTGTAATCCGGGAAAAGACAATGTAATTATTTGCCCGCCTACCTATGGCATGTATGAAGTGAGCGCCAATATTAATGATGTGGAAGTGCGCAAAGCTAAGCTGCTTGATAATTTTCAATTGGATTTGGTGCACATGGAAACATTGGTGGATGCAAACACAAAGATCATCTGGCTCTGTTCGCCCAACAATCCTACCGGTAATTCATTAAACCGTGATGATATTGAAATGGTGTTGAACAATTTTGATGGATTGGTGGTAATTGATGAAGCTTACATTAACTTTTCCCGTCAACGTTCATTTATACCTGAGCTAAAAGAATATCCCAATCTTGTGATACTGCAAACACTGAGTAAAGCATGGGGATTGGCAGGTTTGCGTTTGGGCATGGCATTTGCCAGTGAACCAATTATTGATATTTATAACAAAGTAAAACCGCCATATAATATCAGTGAAGCTGTTCAGGAACTGGTAATAAAGGCGCTGGATAATATAGAAGATGTAAATGCCATGATTCGTATTATTGTGGAAGAGCGAAAGCGCTTGGAAGATGCGTTGCCTGCTGTTCCTTGTGTGTTGCATGTATATCCATCTGATGCCAATGCCTTACTTGTAAAAACGATTGATGCAAAGGCGATTTACAATTATCTCCTGACACAACAAATTGTAGTAAGAGATAGAAGCAAAGTGGAATTATGTGAAGGCTGTTTGCGTATTACTGTAGGAACGGCAAAGGAAAATGATGAGTTGTTGAACGCTTTGCGTGCATTTATTGTTTAAGCTTAACTTTAGAACTTTAAAAATTTATTTATGAATCGGATTATAACTGTTTTTGTTTTGTTGTGCTGTTATTCATTTTCAGCGTGTGCTCAAACCAGCGGCAATGCAAGTCCTGTTTCTTTGAAACTTCCTGCAGGTTTTAGTGCAACGGTTGTGGCTGATAAACTCGGTCGTGCAAGACATATTGCTGTTAATACCAATGGCGACATCTATGTAAAACTGGAACGTTTAAAAGATGCTAAAGGCATCATCCGCCTGCGTGATACCAATGGCGACGGTGTGGCAGATGAGCAATTTGCTTTTTGTAATTATGCAGGCACAGGTATTGCTATCAGCAATGGCTATTTGTATGCATCCTCTAACTCAGAAGTGTACCGCTACAAATTCAACTCAAAAAATGAAATTGAAAATCCTGAAAGCCCTGAAAAGATTGTAACTGGTTTAGTGGATAAACGTCAGCATGCAAGCAAATCAATAACATTAGATGGCAAAGGAAATATTTATGTAAACATTGGTGCTCCGAGTAATGCCTGCCAGGAGCAAGATAGAACTGCAGGTTCACCAGGGCAAACACCCTGCCCTATTTTAGAAACTGCCGGAGGCATCTGGCAATTTAAAATTGATAAATTAAATCAAAGCTATGCAGAGGGTGTGCGTTATGCCACAGGTTTAAGAAATGTTGTGGGGCTTGATTGGAATAACTCCTTCAATGAATTGTATGTAACGCAACATGGCCGTGATCAATTGAATACGTTACATCCAACCTTATACAACGATGCTCAAAGTTCAGAATTGCCTGCTGAAGAATTTTTCATTGCTAAGAAGGGAATGGACTTTGGCTGGCCCTACTGTTATTACGATCCCGTGCAAAAGAAAAAAGTGCTGGCGCCTGAGTATGGTGGCGATGGTAAGAAAGAAGGTGATTGCGGAACAAAAGAAAAACCATTGGTTGCATTTCCTGCACATTGGGGGCCAAACGCACTTTTATTTTACACAGGAAATAAGTTTGGCGATAAATATAAAAATGGTGCATTTATAGCATTTCACGGAAGCTGGAACCGAGCGCCCTTAAAACAAGGTGGTTACAATGTGGTATTTGTTCCTATGAAAGATGGCAAACCCAGCGGCGAGTATGAAATATTTGCTGATGATTTTGCTGGAGGTGAAGAAAATTTATCACCAGCAAAAGCAAAACATCGTCCCTGCGGATTGGCAATGGGAACAGATGGCTCCATTTATATTTCTGATGACCAAGGTGGCACTGTTTGGAAAATTACTTATAACGGAAAATTATGCAATTGAAAAAATTAGTTGTTGTTTGTTTGATTTTGATAAGTGTAGTACTAATGTCTTTTCATCAAAGCACTCCTGATAAAGCGATGATGCAAAGAGGCAAGAAAGTGTATGATACCTATTGCCTTACCTGTCATCAGGCAGATGGAGCAGGTGTACCTCGTATGAATCCTCCGTTGATAAAAACTACTTATGTGCTAGGTGATAAGAAGCGGTTGATCAATATTATTTTGAAAGGTTTCAATGAATCAGTAGAAATCAACGGAGATTACTATGATAACCCCATGCCTGCACAGCCGCAACTAAACGATCAGCAAATTGCAGATGTGCTCACATATGTGCGAAACAGTTTTGGTAATAAAGCAAGTGTTGTAACATTGGCAGAGGTAAAGGTGGAACGAGCAAAACTTAAAAAGAAATAAACTAGTAATGGCAATTGATAATTTTTCTGCGGTAAATTCTCCTGGTGTCAAGCGAATTTTATTTATAGACAGAGATGGAACTTTAATTAACGAAGCTCCCCCAACCTATCAATTAGATTCATTTGATAAATTGACTTTTTATCCAGATGTCTTTTTTTATCTGAGAAAAATTGCTGCTGAATTAGATTATGAACTAGTGATGCCCACCAATCAGGATGGCTTGGGCACTGATGCTTTTCCTGAAAATACATTTTGGCCTTTGCAAAATTTTGTAATCAAGAGTTTTGAAAATGAAGGTGTTCATTTCAGTGAAGTGTTGATTGATCGAAGCTTTCCTCATGAAAACAAACCTACACGTAAGCCGGGCATTGGAATGTTTGACAAATACATCAACAACCCTCAATATGATTTGGCCAATTCTTTTGTGATTGGTGACCGTATTACGGATATTCAACTTGCCAAAAACCTCGGTTGTAAAGGCATCTGGATTAATAATGATGCTAGTCTTGGCGCTGCTGAAATAAAAGATAAAATCGCAGAGCTCCGTTCATCAACAATTGTGTTGGAAACAACTGAATGGAAAAAGATTTATGAATTTCTTAAGCTTGGTTTACGCACTGTTCATCATGAACGTAATACCAATGAAACAAAAATAATTATTGATTTAAATTTAGATGGAAGCGGGAAAGCTGTTATCTCAACAGGGCTTGGTTTTTTTGATCATATGCTGGAGCAAATTGCTCGTCATGGAAGTTTAGATTTAACCATCACCACCCAAGGCGATTTGCATATTGATGAACATCACACTATTGAAGATACCGGCATTGCTTTAGGTGAAGCATTTGCAAAAGCATTGGCTGATAAACGTGGTATGGAACGTTACGGCTTTGCATTACCAATGGATGAGGCAGAAGCCAAAGTGCTCATTGATTTTGGCGGCCGTAACTGGATTGTCTGGAATGCCCTCTTCACCCGTGAAAAAATTGGAGAGATGCCAACAGAAATGTTTTTTCATTTCTTCAAATCATTCAGCGATGCAGCCAAATGTAATTTGAATATTGAATGCCGTGGTGATAATGAACATCATAAAATTGAAGCAATCTTTAAGGCCTTTGCAAAAGCTATCTGTATGGCGGTAAAACGTGATCCAATGAGTAATCATCTACCCTCTACTAAAGGAGTTTTGTAAAGAAACAGGCAAAACATTTATATGTTAAAGTATTGCCTTTAAAAACTTATTACGTTAATTTTTTGCAACTGATTAAAAACGGTATAAAATCTGACTGCCATCATCGGCATTGGTTTCCTGTACAAGTAGTTTTACAGAAACACATTGTTTATGAAAACAATTCTTGTTCCTGTTGATTTTTCTTCTACCTCTGTACATGCAGCACGCTATGCACAAAAGCTGGCAGCACAAGTTGGTGCAAAAATCATCTTAATTCATGCTTATGAACCGCCACCCTCCTTTCCAATGGTGGAAGGCATGCTGTACACTGAAGATTCTTTAAGACAGTTAATGAAAGAAAAAACAGAACAACTGGCTATTGATCTTGACAAAGAAGATTCAAAAATAAAACTGGAAGCCATGGTTATGGATGGCAACCTGCGTGATGTTAC
>JBKCJY010000429.1:0-5261 GCA_046301455.1 Chitinophagaceae bacterium
CTGTTTCATCAATCTTCAAATACTAAATATCAAATATTCAAATAAGTCATGGGTTTAAAAGCAGGCATCGTAGGGTTACCAAACGTAGGAAAATCAACTTTATTTAACGCAGTGAGCAATAGTGCCAAAGCACAGGCCAGCAATTATCGCTTTTGCACCATTGAACCCAATGTAGGTTTGGTGGATGTTCCCGATGAGCGTTTGACAAAACTGGCTGAGTTGGTGATTCCTGAGCGCATCGTTCCCACTCAAATTGAAATTGTGGACATTGCCGGGCTGGTAAAAGGCGCCAGCAAAGGCGAAGGGCTGGGCAATAAATTTTTGGCAAACATTCGTGAAGTAGATGCCATCATTCATGTGATCCGTTGTTTTGAAGATGAGAATGTGTTGCGTGAAGAAGGGGCAATCAATCCCGTGAGTGATAAAGAAATCATTGATACCGAACTTCAGTTGAAAGACCTGGATACAGTTGAAAAAAGAATTCAGCGGGTGGAAAAACAGGCTCGCGTGGGCGAAGCGAAAGCAAAAGCTGAACTGGAAGTATTGCTCAAATGCAAAGCACACCTGGAACAGGGTAAAAGCATCCGCTCATTAGACTTAAACAGTGCGGAGCATGATTTGATACTTGATTCGTTTTTCCTCACCCAAAAGAAAGTATTGTATGTGGCGAATGTTGATGAAGCTAGCATGCATACGGGCAATAAATTTTCTGAAGCATTGATTGCTGCGGTTAAAGATGAAGATGCAGAAGTGATTGTGATGAACAACAGTATTGAAGCCCAGATAAGTGAAATGGAAGACCCGGATGATAAGCAATTGTTCATGGATGAATATAAGATGACGGAGCCTGCCCTTAACCGCTTAATCCGTACTACGTATCATTTACTTAATCTGCAAACCTATTTCACTGCAGGTGTACAGGAAGTACGTGCCTGGACCTTTCATAAAGGCTGGAAAGCACCACAATGCGCCGGCGTCATTCATACTGATTTTGAGAAAGGATTTATTAAAGCCGAAGTAATTGGTTATGATGATTACATCACTTACAAAACCGAAGCCGCAGCACGTGATGCCGGTAAATTAAAAATTGAAGGCAAAGAATATTTGGTGAAGGATGGTGATGTGATGCATTTCAGGTTTAATGTTTAATAATGTGCTTATCCGAAGATGATTGTAAATCAAACTAAAACAGTAAGAGCCGCCCCCGGGCGGCTCTCTTTATTCGTGTCATTTGCGTAAAAACAATTGCAATAGAAAAACCACCCAAAAAATGAGTGGTTTAAATTTATTTTACAAAAGCCCCGTTTATTAAGAAGTTGGGCCTTCTTTCTTAGCGTATTTCTTCTTGAACTTGTCAATACGTCCTGCAGTATCCACCAGGATATTCTGGCCGGTAAAGAACGGGTGACTGGTGCTGGAAATCTCCAGTTTAATGAGGGGATATTCGTTACCATCTTCCCACTTTACTGTTTCTTTTGAAGGAGCAGTAGAACGTGTGAGGAAAGAATAACCATTACTCATGTCCTTAAACACTACAAAACGATAATTTTCGGGATGCAAACCTTTTTTCATGACCTTATGGGATTTTTCAGCACGGATTTGGCCGTGCCATATTTTTTAATACGAAGCCGCAAAAGTAAGGCTATTTCGGTTTCGGGCAAAATGAAATTTAGGTCTTTTTCAAATGAGGGATAGACATAAAAAAAGAAGCACCGAATCATTCTTTATACTTGCTTGCGCTCATATACTTACTGACCCAGTGCTTCCGGCTCAACAGTCCATCGTTTTACCGATTTTCTGTTGTTCCACCACCTTCCATTTTATTCAAATTTCCGACGGCTTTGTACATCTAATGTACGACCATAAATTTGCGTTTTCCAAATTTTTAAGGTGTTTTGTCCGCACCTGTTTTGCACAGTTCAATGCACAAAAAAAGCCCGTTTTCGGGGCTTTACGCACATATTATGAACGCATATTCTCATATTGTAAAGGTATGCCCAGCCCCCAGCCCTTACTGGCCTGTAATACCTCCTGCAGATCATCAATTTTTTTACCCGTCACCCGCACAATATCATCGTTAATCGATGCCTGTACCTTCATACCGCTGTCTTTAATCAGCTTCACAATCTTTTTGGCGTCTTCCTGTTTCAAACCATTACGCACCTGTACTTCCTGCTTCACTAATTTGCCGCTTTGAAATGGCTCTTTGCTTACATCAAATGCCTCCGGTGCAATGCCTTGTTTGTGAGCACGGTTGATGAGCACATCAATTAACTGCCCCATCTTCATGGCATCTTCTGTTTCAATATTGATTTTAAATTCTTTTTTATCCAGTTTAATTTCTACATGACTTCCCTTAAAATCAAAGCGATTGGTAATTTCTTTGGTAGTAACATTCACAGCGTTATCCAGCGCCTGTGCATCTACTTTGCTTACAATATCAAATGAAGGCATAACAAAAGTTTAAATAAAAAAATAAGAACAATACAAATGTAGTTGATTGGAGAAATAAAAATGCAGATGATGTTACTGGCATTTGTTTTTCATGCTTGCCCCGTTGTGGATACGAGCTATGGAATACGGGGGGCGTCGTTTTTGCGTCGCACCAGTTGAGGTTCCGCTTTCATAGCATCGTTGGTTTTATATTTCAAACAGTATCCACTATTATATCACTTAAAAAAGTTGGGGCTGCCTCTTGGGGAGAGTTTGCGAAGGCTAAAAATAAACCCCCGTAAAAACGGGGGTCGGTCTATCAACATGAGAAATTATAGAGAGAAAATTTAATTTTAGTTGCCACTCTTCACTCTGTCTGTTTCTTCACCTGCAGCTCCTGTTCTGCGTTTGCTGCCATTTACTTTTCCTTTGCTTAAACGGTAGCTGAAACTGAGGCCCACCACTCTTGAATCAGGAGCTTGCTGAAACGCAGCGTCAATAGCACCAAACCTGCTGAAACCTCCAACACGCTGTGTCCATAAGATATCTCTTACATTCAACCGCAAAGTTCCTTTGTTTTTCATCACAGGCATGCTGGCACCAAAGTTCAAAGCACCAAGCTGACCAATGTTAAACACACCTTCCAGTCCACGTGTCCGCATGAAACCGTTTACTTCAAGCGACAATCCTTTTTTGAATTTATAAGAAGCTGAAGCATTCAATACAAGTGTAGTAGCATCAAATGTGATAAAGGTATTGTTCACCAAACCTTTAAACTGGTTGTTGTAAACATTGGCATAAATATTACCACTAAAGTTTTTTACCTGTGCAAACGCACTTACTGATGCACCATATTGACGCTGGCTTGCAATGTTTGCCTGCTTTACAAATGTTTGATTCGTTAACTCATTTTGCTCCAATACCTGCTGAATAATATTATTTGTTTTTGTATAGTTCAATGTTGCAGTAATAAAACCTTTGAATGTATGACTCAATTCTACATTGTGACTAAACTGTGGACGCAAATTCGGATTACCCTGCTCAAACGTATAGATGTCTAAGAACTCAACAAACGGATTCAAACTTTCATAATCAGGTCTGCGAATGCGTCGACCGTAATTAATAGTCCAGCTGCTTTTTTCACTTACATTGTAACTCACATAAACGGTTGGGAATAATTGAGTGTAGCTGAATTTGAAAGTAGTATCAAACGGAACCCACTGCCCTCCTCTGAATTCTTTACCTTTTGAATTTCCTTTTGCATCTGTATTTTCTAAACGCAAACCAAGTTGTGCACTGAGTTTCTTTGAAAATGGTTTGCTGAAGTTTACATAAGCTGCGCTGATACGTTCTTCATAAATGAAATGATTGCTTCTTCCAAAATCACGAAAACTGTTTCCGTTATTTACAGTATCATAAACAGCATTGGCATCTGTTTGTACATAGGCAGCTTTGATACCTGCTTCAAACTTTGCACCTTTCTTTAAAGGATGCAGGTAATCTACTTTACCCGAATAAATATTAATCAACTGTGGAAGGTTACCTAAAATGGTATCAGCTTTACGATTCGCTGCTCCGGCAGCATTATAGTAATAGTTACTGAGGTTTTGTGTATTTCCAATGTCATAATGTACATAATCCAAATCAGCAGTAAGCTCTTTACCTGTTGTATCAATTACATGACGGAAGTTTACGTTAGAACTATAGCTTTGAAAAAGATTGGTAGCTCTTGAATTAGCAAATGTTTTTCCTACTAAATCCTTTGAAGGTGTAAAGATGGAAATATCACTGTTATTCCTAAACACACCCGGATTATAAAATCCATTAACCACAGCACCAATAGTCGTTTTCTTTGAGATACTGTAATCTGCACCCAGTTTTAAGTTGTTAGAAGCATTCCAGTTTTTCATTCGTCCTGTTTGCTCAAACAATGATTTTACTTCTTTTGTGCTTTGCTCCAAAAACTTGCGTTGAATATCCAGCGTTTGTAATGAATTGCGTTCATTACGGCTTACAGTACCAAACAAATTCACTTTGTTTTTGCGGTAGTTGAAATTGATATTCTGATTATTTCTTGCATAAATACCCTGTGTGTAACCAGCTGTGAGTGTCACATTATAACCGAGCTGTTTGTTCTTTTTAGTTTTGATATTAATGATACCACTGTTACCTGCTGCATCATATTTTGCAGGCGGGTTGGTCATAATTTCAATTTGCTCCAGTTGAGCTCCACTTAAATTGCGGAGATAGTTTACCAGATCCTGGCCTGATAAATAAGCGGGTTTCCCATCCATAAAGACCTGCACTCCTGCTTTTCCTTTTAAACTGATGTTGCCATCTTTATCTACTGTAATACCTGGTGATTTTTCCAAAACTTCCAAAGCATTGGCGCCTGCGTTTGTTGGTGATGCCTCTACATTCACAACTATACGGTCGGCTTTTTGCTCAAACAAAGGCTTCTTTGCCTGAACGGTAACCTCTTTTAATCCTTTTACTTCAGGATTAAGTACCAATGACGGAAGCACTACATCACTTCCATTAAATTCAAATTTTTGGCTGAATGTTTTCTTACGGCCGCTTGATGTAACAGCAATAATATAACTGCCGTTTTTAACTGATTCAAAGCTGTATTCACCATTGTTATTGGCAAAGGCCGCTTTTACTAAAACAGTGTCTTTTGCTCTGTAAAGCGAAACCGTAGCACCTGCAATGGGCTGTTGGTTATCGTCTTTTACTGTACCACTGATGGTGGAAGATTTGCCTGCAAAACTGCTCAGTGTGAGCAATAAGAATACCGCAGATAGCAAGGTTGCTAACTTTTTCATGAT
>JBKCJY010000430.1:0-9052 GCA_046301455.1 Chitinophagaceae bacterium
AACGGACAGTGATGTGCTGTTTAATGAGATTGTTTCTAATGGCGGCAAAGCTGTGATGAGTGTGAAAGAACATGAAAGCGGAAGCGATCGTATTGCAGAAGCAGCCGCCAATATGGATGTGGATGTGATCTTAAACATACAAGGCGATACTCCGTTTGTAAAACGGGAGCCGCTTGAGAAACTGTTGAATGTATTTGAAGATGAACATGTGCAGGTAGCATCACTCATGCAGGTGCTGGATCATCCGGAGCATATTGCAGATTCCAACTACGTAAAGGTAGCAGTGGATTTAAATATGAATTCATTGATGTTTTCAAGAAGTGTGATTCCTTACAGACGTGATGCGAATGTAACACCTGTGTATTATGAACATATTGGTGTGTATGCATTTCGTAAAGAAGCATTGATGCAGTTTACACAATGGCAGGTAACACCATTAGAAGCAGCAGAGAAAATTGAATGTCTGCGTTACCTGGAACATGGTATTCCCTTAAAGATGGTTGTAACAGATTATATGGGCGTTGAAATTGATACTCCCGAGGATATGGAGAAAGCAAAAGCGTATTTATCAAACAAATAATTTCTATATGCAGTTCCGCAATTTTAAAATGGTTGATTATGTGGTGTATGGTCGTGGATGTTTTAATCAGTTAGATGAAATTATTGCACCACACAGAAAAGCAGAAGCGCCGATGATCTTTCTCGTGGATCATTTTTTTGAAGGCAAACCATTGGCAAGCCGTGTGCCGTTGCGTGGGAAAGATAAAATCATTTTTGTTGATGTTACCTACGAACCAAAAACAACGTATGTTGATGCATTGGCAAATCAATTGAAAGAAGAATTTGGAACTGTAAGTGGTATCATCGGTATTGGTGGCGGAAGCACAATGGATCTGGCGAAGGCTGTTTCACTGATGATGAACAACCCCGGCTCATCGGCAGATTATCAAGGCTGGGATTTGGTAAAACAACCCGGCGTTTATAAAGTAGGCATCCCAACTTTAAGCGGCACCGGTGCTGAAGTGAGCAGAACAACTGTGCTCACGGGCCCAACACGTAAACTCGGAATGAATTCTGATTTTACACCCTTCAATCAAATTGTACTGGATCCTCAGTTGTGCAAAGATGCACCGGGGAATCAACGTTTTTATACCGGCATGGATTGTTATATCCATTGCATTGAAAGTCTGGAAGGAACATATCTTAATGAGTTCAGCAAAAGCTATGGAGAAAAAGCACTGGAGCTTTGCCGTTATATCTTTTTGGAAAAAGAGAATTGGGATGATGAGTGTGATGATAAACTCATGATGGCTTCTTATGCAGGTGGTATGAGTATTGCATATTCACAAGTTGGCGTGGCACATGCAATAAGTTATGGTTTGAGTTATTTGCTAGGCACCAAGCATGGCATCGGCAATTGTATTGTTATGAATCATCTGGAAGAATATTATCCAACTGGTGTGTCAGAATTCAAACGCATGGTGGAGAAAGGTGGTTATGAAATTCCGCAGGGCATCTGCAAAGGATTGAGTGATGAACAATTTGAAACCATGATGAATGTTTCACTCGGTATGAAACCGCTTTGGGAAAATGCATTGGGTAAAGACTGGGAAAAAATAATGACAAGAGAAAAGTTGAGAGCTTTGTATGAAAAATTATAATAATAAGGCCGCTTCAAGTAAGCGGCCTTTAATTTTAATTCAATTTTCCTTTCGGTTCTTTTTTCTTCAAATACTTATCTAAGAATTTCAGTGTTTCACTCTCTGCTTTGATTTGATTTTCTTTCTTCACAAAACCATGCCCTTCATCAGGAAACAAAACATACTCAACAGGTGTGCCGTTCTTTTTTGCACCTGCAACTATTTCATCACTTTCCACCTGTAACACACGGGGATCATTACTTCCCTGTAATACCAATAAAGGCGTTTTTATTTTCTCCGTATTGTACAAAGGTGAAATGTTTTTCAAGCGTACAGAATCAGCACTGTTGGGATCACCCATTTCATCATACAATGCTTTGCGGAAACTTTCCCAATAAGGAGGAATGCTTTTCAACGTACGCATCCAGTTGGCTACACCAAACAAATCAACACCCACTGCAAATTCATTGGGGTATTGAATAATACCTGCCAAGCTCATAAATCCACCATAGCTGCCGCCGTAAATACCAATCTTAGCTGTGTCAATATAATTCTGCTCTGCCAGCCACTTTTTACCCCACACACAATCTTTCAGATCCTTATCACCATGATTCTGATTGTCCATTTTATAAAATGCTTTACCATAACCACTGCTGCCACGGTTGTTTACAGCAAGTATTGCATAACCGTGGTTTACAAAATACTGGATGCTGGTGCTGTAACCTGCACGGCTTTGTCCGCCCGGTCCACCATGCACCCAAATCAATGCAGGCACTTTGTTGGTAGCTGATGCATTGTGTGGTTTATAATATACTGCAGGTATTTCAACACCATCAAATGACTTAAGGCGAACAATTTCTGCATCTACCAGATCATCACTGTTGATTTCTGGTGTAAGTGTTTTGGTAAGCTGTTTGAGTTCTTTAGTTTCCAAATTATATAAATATTTATTGGCGCTGCTGCGGTCACTCACAACAGTCAACAGCATTTTCTTTTCACTTGGAGAAATAGTTACACCTCCAATAGAACCGCTTTCAAGTTTGGGCATTTCTATTTCTTTTCCCGTAGCATGGTCAAACAACAACACTTTATCTCTTGCGTCTTCATTAATACCGATAACATGGTATTTTCCATTTTCACTGATGAACATATAGACTACATCCCAATTGGTACTGAAGAATTTTTCTTTGCTTCCATCAGCAATTTTATATTTCACCACATAAGAAAAATCATTGCCTTCGTTGGTGATGTAATAGAGATATTCATCATTGAGTTCAAAACCGGCAGCGTTGTAAGTAGCATCACCCAAACTATCCGTTGATAACTTTTTTGTGGTTTTGGTTTGTGCATCAAACAAATACATTTCATTGCGGTCCGTTGTTACACTCTTAGTTAAAACTATATAACGTTCATTATAAGAAATACTGTTTACATCCAGGCTGCTGTCGTTTTTGTAAAGCATCTTTGGTTTCCAGTCAGCGGTATCCATCTTATATACATCAAAGAATTGCGGGTTACGAACATTACTACCATAGTACATGGTTTTTTTATCACGGGTCCAGCCGAAGAAGTTGGCTTTTTCTTTTTCACCGGGCGTTAAGTCTTTAACGCTTCCATCAGTTCGTTGTAAATAGATATGATCATTTTCATTGCCGCCTTTATCAGCACTGTATAAAAAGTTATCCGTTCCTGAAACATAGTCAACAGCAAAAAAAGATTCAACGGTTGAATTGGTTTTAGCATTCATAGTTGTATCTGCCAGGTTTAATTCATACACATTAAAAATTTTGCTGCGATTACTATTTACCAGCACTTTGCTTTCGTCTTTGTTGAAAGAGCCGCCATTGACGCCTTCTGTTTTGAAAAATTGCTCAATACTGTACTGCTTTACTTCACGTGGAGCCTTAGTTTCGTTTTTACAGGCAGCTAACAAAGATGTTGCTGCAAGGATGAATAAGAGTTTCTGCATAATATAAATTTTTGAGGACAGAAGGTAGAAAAAGAAAAATTGTAATGCAAGCTTTTTGTAAAAATCATCTTATATTGAAACAAATACATAGTACATGAAAGCCTTTTTGTCTTTATTATTCACTCTGTTTATAAGCAATGCCTACACGCAGGAGCGTAACAGCGAAAAAGCAACGGAGCATATTAATTTCAGTAACTCAGATGCAAGAAGAACATGGGTAAAAGAATATGTGAATGCAAGAACCGCCTATTATAGTGCACAAAATGAGACCATGCCGGTTACAATGCGGCTGGCTGCACAAAAAACACCCCTTAAAAATGTAACACCTTTTTTGAGTTATTTTTTAACATGGGAAGAAACAAGTAATGATGGGAATAACTCACTGGTGAGAATTCGTTTTTCAGAAGACAATCAAAACTGGGGTGAATGGGAAGCAATGAAACCCGATGAACACGTTAATGAAACACCGGGCCGTTTTATAAGTCAACTTCAGTTTAAAGAAAAGCAATACCATTATTACCAGGTTGAAATTATTACCAACAGAAGTGCTAAAGGAAAATTGTTGTCAAATCTCTATCTCAATTTTTTCAGCCCGGGCAATTTAAAACAAAGAGCAGGAAGAATTTCAACCCCATCAACTACTGCAAGCAGAACAACAGCATGCACATTACCGCAACCATCATTTGTAAACCGTGCAGGTTGGGGCTGTACACAGGTATGGAGCCCATCAACCACAACTGTTACACATTTAATAGTACATCATGCCGCAGGTACTAATACTTCGAGCGATTGGGGTGCAGTTGTGCTTGGTATCTGGAATTTTCATACCACACCATCAGGTTCAGGTGGTGCTGGCTTTTCTGATATTGGATACAACTGGCTGGTTGCTCCCAATGGCGTTTTGTATGAAGGCAGGTACAATAGCAGTGTAAGTAATATACAAGGGGCACATTTTTGTGGTACCAATGGAAATACCATGGGCGTTTGTATGCTGGGCGATTACACAAGCATTACCATTACGCCTGCTGCAAGAAATACATTGGCACAGGTACTTGCATGGAAAGCATGTGAACGGAATATTGATCCTTTATTAAGTTCTTTTCATGCCAACAGCGGATCAACCATCAACAACATTTCAGGTCACAGAGATGGTTGTGCTACGCAATGTCCCGGCAATACGTTTTATCCTGATTTACCCGGTGTGCGTATTGATGTGAGCAATATTATAAACGGTGCAACACCTGTTACAACGATTAATGGATTGGAAGAATTTACTATTAATCCGAATCCTGTTACATCTTCAACTGTACTTACTGTTAAGTTGAATACTGTCAAAGAAATACAATACAGGATTATTAGTGCTGACGGAAGAGTATGCTATCAATCAACTAAACAAAAAGTAAGTGGTGTGTTTCGTGAAGAGTTAAAAGTTCTGAATGGACTGGCACCTGCTGCCTATACATTGCAGTTGTGGGTGAATGATGAAATGGTAAGCAGGCAGTTGATCAAACAATAAGCGTATAATAAAAACGCCCGCTCTAATAAGAGCAGGCGTTTTTTATGAATTTTATTTTTTATAACACCAGCACACCCTTCGCAATAAACTGTGTTTCTTTCTTGGGTTCTTTTATTTTTTCAATTTCTTCTTTACTCTTGCCTGCATCTTCAGCATAATGTTTTTGTTGTTTTACACTTACTTCTTTTACAACTGCTTCGCCTTCGAGTACCACTGTTTGTCCCACCAGATTTTTAGGCATAAAGAAACCATAGTTTTTAAATTTCACCATCAGGGTTTCGCCGTTACCTTTTTCTACTTTCATCCAGCAGCCTTTTTCCTGGCACACTTCCACCACTTTGGCGGTAATCTTTCCTTCAAACTTATTATCAGTGGCTACTTTCTTTTCCATTTCTGTAATAGCAACTGTGTTTTCGTTGGTAGCGCCTGCTCCATAGGTTACACCTTTTGCAGCAGGTGTGGGGCTTTGTGCAAATGCAATCATACCAACAAATAATAACACAGCTACATTCAGGAGATGTTTCATATACAAACTTTTTTTGTTGAAGTGCAAAGGTAAACCATATCAGTTTCACGGCAAATCCTGCTTGTTAAATTATGGAAAGCAGTTTGGTTGCTGCTCTTGCCCGCCATTCCTCTTTGCCCGCAGAGCCTATGCACAAGCATAGATGCGCCATAGCAGAAGCTACCATAAAGCGTTCAACCAGCATACCCCAGCCATAGAAACTGCCCTGTCCCCGCTTCGCTCAGGTATACCTGCCTCAGAGCTTCATCGGGGCAAAATAATTTTGCTAAAATATTTGGAATATAAAAATTTTAGTTTTAATCTTGCTAAACAAATTAGTTACAAACAAAAACAAACCCGATATGGAAGAGCTATTAACTTTGGAGAAACCAAAGAAAGAAAAAATGAGCAAGGAGTCTGTTAATTTAAACAGCGAAAAGCTGAAAGCCTTAAAACTTACCATTGATAAAATTGACAAGGATTATGGCAAAGGCAGTGTGATGATGATGAATGAAAAAGGCGTTCATGAAATTGAAGTGGTGAGCACCGGTTCAATTGGATTGGATGTGGCACTGGGTATTGGCGGTGTACCACGTGGAAGAGTGATTGAAATTTACGGACCTGAGAGCAGTGGTAAAACCACCATTGCAACACATATTATTGCTGAAGCACAAAAGAAAGGCGGCATTTGTGCCATTATTGATGCGGAACATGCGTTTGATAGCGGCTATGCGCAGAAGCTGGGTGTGGATGTAGATAACCTTTTGATTTCGCAACCGGATTATGGTGAGCAGGCTTTAGAAATTGCTGACCGCTTGATATTAAGTGGTGCATTGGATGTAGTAGTGATTGACTCTGTAGCAGCACTTGTACCTAAAGGTGAACTGGAGGGTGAAATGGGCGATAGCAAAATGGGTTTACAGGCCCGTTTGATGAGCCAGGCCTTGCGTAAACTCACAGCTACAATTCATAAAACAAATACCATCTGCATCTTCATTAACCAATTGCGTGAAAAAATAGGCGTGATGTTTGGCAACCCTGAAACCACTACAGGTGGTAATGCGTTGAAGTTTTATGCATCTGTTCGTTTGGATATCCGCCGTATGAGTCAGATTAAAGATGGTGACGAGGCCGTTGGTAACCGTGTAAAAGTAAAAGTGGTAAAAAACAAAGTAGCACCTCCGTTTAAAGCAGCTGAATTTGACATCATCTTTGGTGAGGGCATCAGCAAAACAGGTGAAATTATTGACATGGGTGTTGAACTGGGTATTATACAGAAAAGCGGAAGCTGGTTTAGTTACAATGGCGATAAGCTGGGGCAGGGCAGAGATACAGTGAAACAATTGCTTATTGACAACCAGGGACTGGCTGATGAAATTGAAAAGAAGATTCGTGAAAAGATAAAAGAAATTCAAATCGGGGCTTCGGCTTCCTAAACTTCGGGTTTGTTTGTAAGTATCAAAGCCGTTCTCTGCAAAGGGGCGGCTTTTTTCATTTCGTTTGCATGGCTGCAAGCCGTCTGAAGAAATACAATTTATCACGAGTTCTTATTTTAGCACATGGACATTTTAATTCGCCCCTGGCTCAATAAAGATTTAAAGCCTTTGGTTGAACTGGCTAACAACCGGAAAATATGGGATAATGTGCGGGATATTTTTCCGCATCCTTACACAGAGCAGGATGCAAAAGAATGGCTTGCGCTGAATGTAGATGTAACACCTGTTTTCAATAATGTCATTGAAGTTGATAGTCAATTTGCCGGAAGCATTGGCATGGTACCCAAACATGATATTGCCCGCAACAATATGGAAATTGGTTACTGGCTTGGCGAACCTTATTGGGGCAAAGGCATTGCCACAAAAGCTGTTGCATTGATATGTATTGTTATCTGGAAAAATTATCCTGAGGTAAACCGGATATATGCAGAAACATTTGAGTTTAATAAAGCTTCCATGCGTGCACTGGAGAAAAACGGGTTTGAACTGGAGTGCATCCGCAAACAGGGCATTATTAAAAATGATGTGTTGATGGATGATTATGTGTGGGTGAAATTCCGTTCATAAACAGGATATAAAACTTCATCCTAATTTCAGTAGCTTTCTTGCTCAATTCTAAAACATGAGAAAGCTTTTTTTATTCCTTGCTGTTTTATTTACTGCTGCTGCATTTGCCCAGACAACAGATACCATTACCCGCTCTGATATTAAAACTTCATCCAAACTTTTCAGTATCAATTTTACTGAAGCGGAAGTGGATAGTATGTACATGATTATCCGTCAACGGAATATTCAATACAACCGTCGTTATCAAGTCAAATTGGAAAACAGTGTGCCCATGAGTTTATGGCAAAGCCCTTTGTTGCCGGGTATGCAGTTTGAAACAGTGCAAAAGCAAGTGAAGTGGGAGCTTCCAAAAAATGTTTCAATGCCATCCAATAAAAATGAACTGGCATTTTATTCTGTGCTTCAGTTAGCAGCACTCATTAAAAACAAAAAAATCACTTCTGTTGAACTCACACAATTTTTTATTGACCGTATTAAAAAATGGGGCGATACACTGCAATGCGTCATCAGTATAACAGAAGACATTGCTATGCAACAGGCACGTGCAGCCGATGAAGAAATTGCGGCTGGTAATTATCGTGGTCCGCTGCACGGTATTCCTTATGGATTAAAAGATTTGTTTGCAGTAAAAGGAACAAAAACAACATGGGGTGCTGCACCTTACAAAGACCAGGTGATTGATGAAGATGCCTATGTTTATACAAAGTTGAAAGAAGCAGGAGCAGTGCTTGTAGCAAAATTTACATTAGGCGCATTGGCACAAGGTGATTGGTGGTATGGTGGCCGCACCAAAAATCCATGGAATCAAAACTTTGGCTCAAGCGGTTCATCAGCAGGAAGCGCAAGTGCAACAGTTGCCGGTCTTGTACCCTTTGCAATTGGTACAGAAACATTAGGCTCTATTGTTTCACCTTCGCATACTAATGGAGCAACTGGTCTACGTCCAACTTTTGGTGCAGTGAGCCGCAGCGGTGGAATGACGTTGTGCTGGAGCCTTGATAAAACTGGGCCTATTTGCCGCAGTGCAGAAGATGCCGCTGTTGTTTTTTATTACATCAAAGGAACAGATGGTAAAGATCCGGGCGCAGTAAACATGCCGTTTAATTATTCAGCAAAAACTGATATTAAAAAGCTCCGCATTGGCTACGCAAAAAATTTCTTTGACCGCATTAAAGATACAAGTGCCAATGAATGGAAAGTGTTGAAAGCATTTGAACAGATGGGCGTGCAATTGATTCCTCTAAACTTTCCTGACAGCGCTGCTTATCCTTATGATATTGTGGGAATTACCCTTGCATCAGAAAGTGCAGCAGCGTTTGATGAATTAACAAGAACAGATCTTGATGATCAACTTACCCG
>JBKCJY010000431.1:0-8853 GCA_046301455.1 Chitinophagaceae bacterium
TTAATATCCTGTTCTGAAAAACCATTAATTCTGATTAAAGACTGTGACTAAAGTCATTGTTTTCGTTTCAAAAACAATACACTTTTGTGCGAAAAATAACGATGCCTCAAACATTTACTGATATCATCAATGGCAATAAACCGGTACTGGTTGATTTTTATGCCGACTGGTGCGGCCCCTGCCGAATGATGAAACCCATTCTAGAAGAAGTGAAACAAAAAGTGGGGGATAGCGCTACCATCATTAAAATTAATGTTGATACTAACCCGGGCACAGCACAGGCTTACCGGGTAAGCGGTATTCCTGCATTACTCATTTTTAAAAACGGCGAAATTAAATGGCGTCAGGCAGGAGTGGTTCCTGCACGTGAATTGGTAAAGCAATTAGAAACCATTATTAATAATTAAAATATTGTTGTATGAAAATTGAACAGATTTATACCGGTTGTTTAGCACAAGGTGCTTATTATATTGAAAGCGAAGGCGAAGCTGTAGTAATTGACCCTTTGCGTGAAGTGAAACCATATATTGAAAAGGCAAAGCACAACAATGCCAAAATCAAATATGTGTTTGAAACACATTTTCATGCTGATTTTGTGAGTGGTCATATTGACCTTGCAAAAGAAACAGGTGCTAAGATTGTGTTTGGTCCTACTGCCAAGCCCGGCTTTGACGCACATGTAGCAACAGATGGTGAAATCATTCAGGTTGGTAAAGTAAGTTTTAAAGTGTTGCATACGCCCGGTCATACCATGGAAAGCAGCTGCTTTTTGTTGAGAGATGAAAACGGAAAAGATGTTGGTCTCTTCAGCGGCGATACGTTGTTTATTGGTGATGTTGGTCGCCCCGACCTTGCACAAAAAGTTATTGCTGAATTAACACAGGATAAACTGGCTGAGCATTTGTATGAATCATTGCACAATAAGATCATGCCGTTGGCAGATGATATTATTGTATATCCGGCTCACGGTGCAGGAAGCGCCTGCGGTAAAAACATGAGCAAGGAAACAACAGATACATTGGGTCATCAAAAAGCAACCAACTATGCCTTGAATCCCAAACTCGGCAAAGAAGAATTTAAGAAACAATTGCTGGAAGGATTAACAGCACCTCCTGCATATTTCCCATTGAATGTGTTGATGAATATCAAAGGCTACGATAGCATCAATGAAGTGCTGGAGCGTGGCACACAGGCTTTAAGTGCCGAAGCATTTGAAGCAGCCGCCAATGAAACCGGCGCACTCATCCTTGATACAAGAGATGCAGAAACATTTGCCAAAGGATTTATTCCCAACTCTATTAATATTGGCATTGACGGAACTTTTGCACCATGGGTGGGCACCATGATTCCCGATGTAAAACAGGAATTGCTATTGGTGATTGAACCCGGTATGGAGGAAGAAGTAGTAACCAGGTTGGCACGTGTTGGTTATGATTATTCATTAGGTTATCTGAAAGGTGGATTTGATGCCTGGAAAAATGCAGGTAAAGAAGTGGATAGTATTCAGCGCATTTCAGCCAATGAACTGGCAGATTTGGTTGAACAGAACAAGGATACAGTAATTGTAGATGCTCGCCGTAAAAGTGAATATGACAGTGAGCATATTCTCGATGTAGAAAATGCTCCTTTGGATTATATCAACGACAGCATGTTAAAGATTGATAAGAATAAAACAACGTATGTGCATTGCGCCGGTGGTTACCGTTCCATGATTTTTGCTTCTGCTTTGCGTGCCAGAGGATATGATAAAATTCTAGATGTGCGTGGCGGGTTTAAAGCGCTCAAAGAAAGCGGCAAATTGAGTATTACAGATTATGTGGCGCCTACTACTATGTTGTAAGAGTTCAGATATGACGGAGAAAAGGAGGCCTGATACGGGCCTCTTTTTTTATTCTTAACTTCAAATTGTTAATAACGGCAGCCGGTGGGGCATTGTGACAAAAGTCATAGTAAACGCCCAACTGAAACTGCAATTTTGCTTTATAAAATCAAAAACAAATGAAGATTGAACAAATTTATACCGGTTGCTTAGCACAAGGTGCTTATTATATTGAAAGCGAAGGTGAAGCAGTTGTGATTGACCCATTGCGTGAGGTGAAGCCTTATATTGAAAAGGCGGAACGCAACAATGCTAAAATCAAGTATGTGTTTGAAACACATTTCCATGCAGACTTTGTAAGCGGTCATATTGATTTAGCGAAGCAAACAGGTGCAAAAATTGTGTACGGTCCCAATGCAAAGCCCGACTTTGAATTTCATGCCGCTATTGATGGTGAGGAAATCAAAGTAGGCAAACTCACATTCAAAGTATTGCATACTCCGGGTCATACCATGGAGTCCACTTGTTATTTATTGAAAGATGAAGCAGGAAAAGATATCGCCATGTTTACCGGCGATACATTGTTCATTGGTGATGTGGGCCGTCCTGACCTGGCGCAGAAAATTGTTGGCGATTTAACACAGGATAAACTGGCGGGTTATTTGTTTGATTCGTTGCGTAACAAAATCATGCCACTGGCAGATGATATCATTGTGTATCCTGCACACGGCGCTGGCAGTGCTTGCGGAAAAAACATGAGTAAAGAAACTTCTGATACTTTGGGTCATCAGAAAGCAGTGAACTATGCATTGCGTGCCAATATGACCAAAGAAGAATTCATTAAAGAAGTAACTACCGGGTTGGTGGCACCGCCTCAATATTTTCCATTGAATGTAATGATGAACATTCATGGCTATGATAGTATTGAAGAAGTTATCAAACGTGGTACACAGGCATTGAGTCCCGAAGCATTTGAAACAGCAGCCAATGAAACAGGCGCATTAATACTTGATACAAGAGATGCAGAAACTTTTGCCAAAGGCTTTGTTCCCAACTCCATCAACATTGGAATTGACGGAAGCTTTGCACCATGGGTGGGCGCTATGATTCCTGATGTAAAACAGGAAATTTTATTAGTTACAGATGAAGGTCGTGAAGAAGAAATAGTAACCAGGCTGGCCCGTGTGGGTTATGATTATTCGCTGGGTTATTTGAATGGTGGTTTCAATGCATGGAAACATGCAGGGAAAGAAATTGATACCATCACACGTATATCAGCAGATGAATTAGCATTGGTTGCAGAGCAAGAGCCTTTAGCTGAAATTGTGGATGTGCGTAAAGAAAGTGAATACAAAAGCGAGCATGTAGAAAATGCAGTTTGTGCACCGCTTGATTTTGTAAATGACAGTATGCTCAAATTAAATAAGGATAAAACATATTATGTGCATTGTGCAGGTGGATACCGTTCCATGATATTTGCTTCCATATTGAAAGCACGTGGTTATGATAAACTGATTGATGTGCGTGGCGGCTTTAAAGCGATTAAGGAAAGCAACAAACTACCGGTAACGGATTATGTATGTCCTTCTACACTTTTGTAAAGATTGATGATGCAGAATGATGGTGATTGATGACATGGGGGCCTAACCCGCCCCCTTTATTTCAAACGTATGAAGTATTTATTTTTCAGTTTCTTTTTTCTTTTAACAGCATTCAATGCTGCACAGGCACAATTCGTTACGGTTACTCCTGAGGAAGCAGCAGTAAAAATGAAAAAGAAACGAACAGTGGTGCTGGATGTTCGTACCAAAGAAGAATTTGCACAAGGTCATTTGCCCCGTGCAGTAAACATTGATGTACTGGACTCAACAAACTTTGTACAGCAAATTCAAACACTCAATAAACGAAAACAATACGTGGTTTACTGCAGAAGCGGTAAAAGAAGTTTGAAAGCTTCTGAATTATTAACCATAAATCAATTCAAACATATTTATAACATGGAGGGCGGCATTCTTGCGTGGAAAGGAGTTCTCCAACACGAAAAAAAATGAAAAACTTACAAGATATTTTACAGGATGCACAAACAAAGTTTGTTGATGTACGTACTGCCCAGGAATTTCAATCCGGTCATTTTCCCGGTGCTCAGAATATTCCCTTAGATACTTTGCTTGATGTTACAGATGAATTAAAAGAATTACATCAACCCATCGTTTTATACTGCCGCTCCGGTGCCAGAAGTGCCAGTGCTGTTATGCTGCTGAAAGAAGCAGGCTTGGAGGAAGTGTATAACGGTGGTGCACTGGAAAGCTTATTATTGTTAACTCAAAAAAATCTCAACTAAAGATGTTTGGTTTCATAAAAAAATTATTTGGTCCGGGTACAGATTACAAAGCGCTTGCAGAACAGGGCGCTTTGATTGTTGATGTGCGAACAAGCGGTGAGTTTAAAGGCGGTCATATAAAGAACGCCATTAATATACCTGTAGATAGTATCAGCAGCAAAACCAATGAATTAAAACAAAAAGGAAAGCCTGTTATTACCTGTTGTGCCAGTGGAATGCGGAGTGCAAGGGCTGCTTCTATCTTAAAACAAAATGGTATTGAAGCATACAATGGCGGTTCATGGGTTTCATTAAGCAATCGTTTAAATTAATAACATGCTCACAACTTTTAACTGGGTACGATGGATTCGTTTGGTTGCAGGAGCAGTTGCTTTGTACCAGGGTATTGTTTCATACAGTGTTATCTTAGGTGGGATTGGTGTGCTGTTGTTAATACAGGGTATCTTTAATATGGGTTGTCCGGGATTTACCTGCAGCCAACCATATAAGAAAACTAATTTATCAAACTCTGAAGAAATAAAATTTGAAGAAGTAAAATGAATAAGATTTTAAAAGATTGGAAATGGTATGTACCCGGCATTTTGCTGGGTGCAGTTGCAGGATATATCTATTATCATTTCTGGGGATGTGATGGTACTTGTATGATTACATCCAGTCCATGGCGCAGTATGTTGTATGGCGCAACAATAGGTGGATTGCTCAACAGCACCTTCAAGTCATCAAAAAAAGAAACAGACTTATCAAAAGATGAATCATAAAAAGTTTTTTTAAACAAACAGAAGTTAAAACGCATCATTATGAATTTTATAGAATGGATAAAGCAACCATGGCCCTGGTATGTGGCCGGTCCGCTTATTGGTTTAACAGTGCCATTACTCTTACTGTTAGGAAATAAATCATTTGGTATTTCTTCTTCACTCCGTCATGTATGTGCCGCCTGCCTGCCTGCAAAAATTCCTTTCTTTTCCTATGACTGGAAAAAAGAAGTATGGAATTTATTTTTTGTGGCTGGTGTGTTGCTGGGAGGTGTAGCTGTTGCTTTGTTCTTATCAACTCCGGCTCCGGTAGTTGTGGATGAAAGACTGGCAACTGAATTACAACAATATGGTATTACCAATTTTGAATCATTGGTACCAACTGATGTTTTCAGCTGGCCGCAATTGTTAACTGCAAGAGGCATTGTAATGATGATTGGCGGTGGTTTTCTCGTGGGTTTTGGTACCCGTTATGCAGGTGGTTGTACAAGTGGTCATGCTATTATGGGGTTGAGCAATTTGCAATGGCCTTCATTAGTAGCTACCATTTCTTTCATGGCCGGCGGTTTTATAATGGCCAATTTAATTCTTCCTTACATTTTGAATCTCTAATCATCAAATCATGTCAACACAAGTAAAAGATATTAATACAGATTTTGAAGTGCGCACCGACCATGCGATGTGTGTGAATCAAAGCGAACTCGACCGTCCGTTATGGAGCAACTGGAAATATTTAGTTGCAGGCATTTGGTTCGGAATCATTCTCGTAAAGTCAGAAGTTGTTTCCTGGTTTCGTATCCAGGAAATGTTTCGCCTGCAGAGCTTTCATATGTATGGAGTTATTGGCTCAGCAGTGGTAATAGGCATCATCAGTATATTTCTCATCAAAAAATTGAAAATAAAATCTTTTGAAGGAGAAGAAATTAAACTGGAGCCTAAAAAATTCAGCAAAGGACAAATCTATGGCGGTTTGATTTTTGGTTTGGGCTGGGCTGTTACAGGCGCCTGCCCGGGACCGTTATTTGCACAGATAGGAACCGGCGCAACAGTTGTACTAGTTACACTGTTCAGTGCCATTGCGGGCACATGGGTGTATGGAAAGTTCAGAACAAAACTTCCGCACTAAGGGAAAGAAAGCTCAAATATGAAACTGAAGAAAACATATTCGGCAATAATTATTGCTTTGCTTGCGGTTTTTGCTTTCTCTTTTGAAAGTTGCAGCAGTGATAAAACTGCTGATGTATCTGCAGATTCTGTTTTGGTCAACAGTGTTTGGGTAGGAGCATCGTTTAATCAGATTCCTTATTATTCAAGAGAAGATGGTAAACTCATTTATTACGGTTATGAATTGATTGCACACACATCGAAATATCTTGGTCCCAATGGTTCTGTAATGCAAATCAGTAACGGTATGAATTGCCAGAACTGTCATTTGGATGCAGGTACTAAACCATGGGGAAATAATTACGGAGCAGTTTATACAACGTATCCAAAATTCAGAGACCGTTCAGGCTCAACAGAAACCATTTACAAAAGAGTGAATGATTGTTTTGAAAGAAGTCTCAATGGAAAAGCTCTTGATTCCAATTCAAATGAAATGAAAGCCATTTATGCATATATCAAATGGTTGGCCGAAGATTTACAAAAAGGCACCAAACCGAAAGGAAGTGGTATAGCTGAACTGCCTTTTATGAACCGTGCTGCCAATCCTGAAAATGGGAAAACAGTTTATGTTCAAAAATGCCAAAGCTGCCATGGTACTGATGGACAGGGAATGAAAGACCTGGAAGGAACCATGTATCAGTATCCACCATTATGGGGGCCGCACAGTTATAACACAGGTGCCGGTTTGTTTCGCTTATCACGATTTGCAGGTTATGTAAAAAACAATATGCCGCAGGGTGCAGATTATCATACACCCCAATTGAGTAATGAAGAAGCATGGGATGTAGCCGCCTTTGTAAATTCACAACCACGTCCTTCTAAAGATTTGAGTAAGGATTGGCCTGATATTTCTAAGAAACCGGTCGACCATCCCTTTGGTCCATATTCAGATTCTTTTAGTGAACAACAGCACAAGCTGGGTCCTTTTGGTCCTATCAAAGAGTTTAAAGAAGCCCAACAGAAAAAGAAAACTGCTTCTAAATAATTTTTAAAACAATTGCATGTCAAATCACATCATCCATACTTCTCATTGCAGCTGTAACAGTTGCAATGAAGAGGAACAAGCATCCCCCATTGTACAAAATTCAAGAAGAGATTTTTTTAAAAATGCTTCCATGCTCACCGCAGGTGCATTGATGCCTCCTTCATTGGCCAATGCAGTGAGCGGTGATGCGTATCATGAAAATGAAATTTTTAAAAACAAAGCAGTAGCGGATGGTAAGGCCAAAGTGTTTACACTGCTGCATACATCGGATATACATGCACAACTGTACACCCATGATGAATTCTTTTTTGAGAAAGGGAAAGCAGTTTACAAAAAGCGGGGCGGTTTTGCAGTACTCAAAACAATGCTCAAAACTCTAAAGGCACAAAATCCAAACAATACATTAATCATTGATGGTGGCGATTGTTTCCAGGGGGGCGGTGTGGCTGCATTAACTGAAGGAAAAGGAATTGTGCCGCTGGTGAATAATATTGGTTATGATTTGATACTTCCCGGCAATTGGGAAGTAGTGTATGGAAAACAAGTGATGTGGAAAGACTTGGGCGGATATAACAGTGCAAAGATTTGCGCCAATATGTTTCATGATACAACAGATGAATTTAAAAATGAACTCATCTTTCCGCCTTACTGGACAAAGATGGTAGCAGGTGTTAAGATTGGTTTTATTGGTTACAATGACCCTCTTACTCCCAAACGTCAATCACCTGCATACAGTAATGGCATCACCTTTACAAAGCCGGAAATCAATGTAGCGAAGTATGTAAAAATTCTGAGGGAGTATGAACAATGTGCTATGGTTTTTTTGGTAACACATATGGGATTGGCACAACAGGTTGACCTGTCAAACAAACCTGAACTGAAAGGAGTGGATTATATTCTTGGTGCCGATACGCATGAACGTGTACGCAAACCCATACAGGGAAAATTTGCGAAAGTAACGGAACCCGGTGCGTTTGGTTCTTTTGTTGCTCGTTTGGATGTTGTAGTGGAGAATGGAAAAATTAAAGATGAAAATTATCAGTTGCTGGATGTTGACCCGGTGAAGTATAAAGCAGATGCTGAAATGGCAGCACTGGTAGAAAAAGTAAGAGCCCCTTACAAGAATGAACTGAATAAAGTAATTGGTAAAACCAAAACACCATTGGTAAGATATTATGTAATTGAAAACCCTATGGACAATTTAATTACCGATGCATTGATGTGGAAGTATAAAGATGCAAAGGTTGATATAGTGGTGAGTAATGGTTTTCGTTTTTGTCCGCCATTGATTCCGGATAAAGTAAAAGGTTATGCAGAGATTACCAATGATTTTTTATGGAGTATGCTCCCTGTTGAAAGCGAAGTAAAAATGGGTGAAGTAACAGGAAAGCAATTATTGGACTGGATGGAGAAAGAATTACATAACGTATTTGCAAAAGACCCGGCCAAACGGTTTGGCGGATGGGTAGTACGTTTCCAGGGAATGCAGATAAACTTCACAATGAATAATGACCTGGGTAAACGTGTCAACTGGATCAAAGTAAAAGATAAAGAAGTAAAACCCGATGATGTGTTTACTATGCTGGCTTGTGAACGAGAAGGCGATCCGGATGATACATTGTGCCGCATGGAAAAAGTAAAAAGTCCTAGAAAACCGGGGCACACCCTTCATACAATTATGAGAGAGTACCTTGCAGCACATCCTATGGTTGAACCAAAGATGGATGGAAGGGCAACTGCCACAGATGCTCCTTCAACATTGTTATCACAACTGGAAGGATACGATTAT
>JBKCJY010000432.1:0-4418 GCA_046301455.1 Chitinophagaceae bacterium
CCATTTCTACTTCACCTTCAACCAGCTTTGCTTTGCAGGTGCAGCAAACACCGCCTTTGCAGGCGTAGGGCACATCTGCACCCTGCTGCATGGCAGCATCTAAAATAGTAGAATCGCTATTTAAAGGAATGTCAAACAGAAAAGTTCTACCATCCAGTTTCATTTCTATTTTGCTGGAGGGGGTGTTTTCGCTTGTTGCTTGTTCGTTATTTCTTGTGCCTTTACTTTTCTTATCTGTAGTAAACAATTCAAAATGTATTTTCTTTTCCTCCACACCATTTGCTTCCAAAAATTCCTGTACTTCAAAAATCATTTGCTGCGGGCCACAGAGAAAAAATTCATCAGCCTGTTTTAAATCCACCAGCTTTTCAAAGAGATGCGTGCATTTGTCTTTGGTGATTCTTCCGAAGTTGATAGCAGCATCTGTTTTCTCCCTGCTTAAAATATGAATGAGGGTGAAGCGCTGCATGTATTTATTTTTCAGTCCTTCCAGTTCTTCAAAAAAGATAATGGAAGAACGGCTGCGGTTGCCGTATACTAATATAAAACTGCTTTGAGGTTCTGCAGCAAGTGTAGCTTTAATGATAGAGATGATGGGTGTAATACCGCTGCCTGCTGCAAAAGCCACATAGTTTTTTGATTGTGCAGGATCAAGTTGTGTGTTGAATTTTCCCAACGGCGTCATTACTTCCAACACATCGCCTTTCTTTAGTTGCTCATTGGCATAAACGGAGAATAAACCACCGTTTACTTTCTTTACCGCTACTTTTAATTTGTTTTCCTGCGGACTTGCACAAATGGAATACGTACGTCTTATTTCTTCACCGTTGAGCGTTGTTTTGATGTTGATGTTTTGCCCCTGTGTGTATTGAAATTCATTTTTCAATTTATCAGGCACATCAAATTCAATAGAAACACAATCGGGCGTTTCTTTGATAATATTTTTTACAGCAAGCTTTTGAAAATGTACAGCCATTGGTTCTTTTATTTCCTCAATCCGTCAATTAAAATCATCACCATATTATCTTCCAGTTCTTTGGCTGATATTTTGGAAGTGGAGCGATGCCAGCTTTCAATACCGTTTACTGCATGCAGCATGGTAATGATAGCAGTGGGCGCATCAATCTTTTTGAGTTCACCTTTTTTAATTCCTTCTTCAATTAAAGCGGCAAAACGTTTACGGTAGTTGCGGCGCTGGTTGTGAAAGTTAGAGAGATAAGGTTCGTCTAAATGTTTCCATTCCCTGTCGCTCACAATTACCTCTTCATGGTTTTCAATCATCTGTTCAATATGAAAACGAAGGATGGTTTGAATTTTACTTAAAACCGAACCGCCGCCTGTTTCCACTTCATCAAAATAAGCAGTAAAGCGGTTAGCTACTGCAAAGCATATAGATTCGAGAATTTCATTCTTAGATCGGATGTGATTGTAAAGACTGGCAGCTTCAATTCCAATGTTTTCGGCAAGGTCACGCATGCTGGCAGCACCAAATCCTTTTTCACGAAAAAGTGCGGCGCCTGCTTTTACTATAATGTCTTTACGACTTTCGTTTTTGGCAACTTTCAATTTTCCCATGTGGCAAAAGTAAAATCTTTATCGTCTTCTTTACCAAAACTTTCAAAATCACGGGTTTAAAAGTTTTTTTTTATAAAAATACCGTACAGAGGGTATTGAAACGGGGTTGGCAAATGGTATTTTAGCAGTATCAATTTAAATCAACGCCCGTAGGGTATCATCTTTAAACAACCACTAAAACAACCACACATGAAAAAGAAACTCTTCATCTTAAGCCTGGTTTGTGCCGCATTTTTATTTGCGACACCGGCTGCAAAAGCTCAAAGTGATCCGTTTTTTTACGAATCCATTTCAAACCCCAGCAAAACCATCAATTTTCTGATCGGCTTTTATTATACCAAGAATGAGTTTATTACCCGTGATGATGGAACGGGCTATACTAAAGTAAGGATGGCGGTTATTAATAAGGAAGGTGCTGATCCTTTTAAGTGGAGCGATTACAAAATTTACGTAATGCTCAAAAATGGCGACTTGTTTTATAATTACACTACAAAAGCGCAGGACGGTGAACTGGCCTGTACCTGGACAGTGCAACCCGGACAAAATCATGTTCAATACGTGTGCTTTGATAAAGCATTTGATGTGAACCAGATTGAGCGTGTATGGCTTGGTATGAGCGACAATAAATTTTTTGATTTAGTAAGAAGCGATAAATAACAGAGTTTTCGTTTTCATGTAAAGCGTTCCGTCTTTTGGCGGAACGCATTTTTTTTGGTTTGAAAAGGGCGAAACCTTTTGCTTTTTAAGGAGTTGTCTTTTTGAAACCATAATTGGTTCAAATGGGCACAGCCATTACCTTTGCACCGTTTAAAAAATCAACTATGAGTTTAATTGTTGTAGGTTCAATGGCGTTTGATGCTATTGAAACGCCTTTTGGCAAAAGTGATAAGATTGTGGGCGGTGCTGCTACTTATATTGCATGGAGCGCTTCCAATTTTGCAACGCCCATTCAGCAGGTGAGTGTGGTGGGTGGTGATTTTCCTGAAGAGGAAATGAATGCACTTGAGGCCAGAGGTGTAAAGCTTGAAGGTGTGCAGATAAAGAAAGATGAAAAATCGTTTTTCTGGAGCGGTAAGTATCACATGGATATGAACTCACGTGATACGCTGGATACACAATTGAATGTACTTGCTGATTTTGACCCTGTGCTACCTGATAGTTATCAAGGCAGTGAATTTGTAATGCTGGGTAATTTGTTGCCATCTGTTCAAATGCGAGTGATTGAGCAGTTGAAAGTGAAACCCAAACTTATTGCCATGGATACCATGAACTTTTGGATGGATACCATGCCTGAGGAATTGAATAAAGTAATTGCAAAGGTTGATTTACTGTTTGTAAACGACAGTGAAGCACGTCAATTGAGCGGACAATACTCTATTGTAAAAGCGGCCCGTGAAATAATGAAAATGGGCCCCAAATATTTGGTGATTAAGAAAGGTGAACATGGTGCGTTGCTGTTTCATGATGATAAAGTGTTTTTCGCCCCGGCATTGCCGTTAGAAGATGTCTTTGACCCCACAGGTGCAGGCGATACTTTTGCAGGTGGTTTTATGGGGCACATGGCCAAAACAAATGATGTGAGTTTTGAGAATATGAAAACTGCCATTATTGTTGGCAGCGCTATGGCGAGTTTTTGTGTAGAGAAATTTGGGACCACAAGATTAAGAGAAATTTCAAAAGCTGAAATTGATTTTCGCATTAACGAATTTGTGCAGTTGGTGAATTTTGATATTGAGTTGGTGTGAGTAGTGTACTGAAATTTAACTTGACCAGATAAACAAATTAAAGCAGCATTTTATAGTGCTGTTTTTTTGTTGCTATATATTACTGTGCTTTACATGCGTTGTTACCAATACTCTCTTCAAACTTCTATCAATTAATTCACCCATGCTGGTGCAGCGTTCAAACACAGCATCTTCATAATATTCAGCCAGTTCAAAACCCAGTTGTTTTATTTTTTGTGAAGTTGTAATTTCATCACCCACCAATACATAACGCAAATCACGAAGACGATAACGTTGTTCTTTTATACGCCTTGCAATCAATGCACGTTCTTCCTGCTGGTATTGCATCATCACATCTTTGTTGAAATGTTTGAGCGCCATTTCTACATAGGGTGAATTTTCTTTGAAGTACTGCGGCAAATAGATCTTCAAACTGCCTTCAAAAAACTGCTGGTCAAAATCAATGGCACGGATGCGAAACTGAAAGTCATCGAAATCAGGTGTAATGTCAAACACAAAATTGTAGGCACGCATATCACCCAGCAATCGCACAAAGCAACGTTCATTAAATTTTACAAACTCTTTGCCAATGCGTTTAGGGTTGAACTCTGGTCTTCCGTTATACAAAGGCAGAAACACATCGCCGGGAATGCCTGCAATATGTTCTTCCACTAATGTGTTTTCATATACTAAGTAGTTGAGCTGATTGGGCGAAAGAATATGCTCCAGTTCTAAACCATATACACGACTGGCATCGGCAATTTTTACATAGAAATAATCATGCACATCATTATAACTGTTTACAATTTTGATGCGGAAGGGATGTGTATTGCCGAAGGTGCAGAAATCAATACGCTCAATGTATAAATGCCGCTGTACTTTTTCATCACCGCCGGCTTTGAGCATCGCATAAATTTTCTTTAACCCGTTGTTGATTTCGTTTTGCTGCTCATGCGGGTATAAAACACTTTCCCATAACGTGTCTTTTCCCCTTGCATCAATTACAGGAATGGTTTCTAAAAAATCACGAAGCTGCGCATAGGTAACAGGCAGCTTCTTTTCACGCTGATACAAACGCAAATACCTGCGTAACGCATCATTGATGGGGTAGATGATTTT
>JBKCJY010000433.1:0-14951 GCA_046301455.1 Chitinophagaceae bacterium
GTTGTTTTTGTCCATGTAACACCATTGTCAGTTGATTTCCATAAACCATCACCCATAAAAGAAGCGCCGTTTTCATCTGCTGAGTTTGCCCAATGTTCACCCCCTGCAGCATACCATGTATCATATCTTGCAGGAGAAGAAGTGTCCTGTACAATACAATGCACATTATGAATTTGATTTGCAGCATTTACTCTGGTCCAAGTGGAACCACCGTCTGATGATCTAAAAAGACCTCCACTAATTCCGCCGGCTAGCATAACTCTGTTGGAGGAATTATTAAAACGCCTGTCAATTGCAAATGCTCTTGTGCGGCCACCTGTAGTTAGATTACCGCCCACTAAATAAGTGTTGTTCGCAGCAGTTCTTGAACTTGATCTGTCAGGAGCAAATTTTGTTTGTTCAAAAGCTTTATCAAAGGCCCCATCAGGAATTCTTCCAGTCACAGGGTCTTTTTCCATATCATACATGTATTTTACACGCATTGGATTGAACGCTGTTTTTTCAAGTTGATTGAGCCTCTCTAATCCAGTTTCTCTTTGTTCAAGAATCTGGTAATTTTTATAAGCAGCAAAAATGAGAAGGCCTGATAGAAAGGCCATCACAAATACAGTAAGTACATTTTTCTTCATAAAATGGAGATTAAATAGGGAAGTAAATTAAGTTATTTCTGTAGTTGAGAAAAATAAATTCAGCCCAAATTGCATAGCATAACAATTTAGCTTAAACAAGCTCTAATTTTTTAGTTATAACGGGTTTATTATTTGATGAATATGGGATATGAATTTTAATGTTTCAATTGATTGCTGATTGCCTGTTGACAATTCTTTAATATTACATGTGCCTGATGCCAGTTCATTGGCACCAATAATTACAACAAACGGAATTTGTTTTTTCTCAGCATATTTAAACTGCTTATCCATTTTGGTTTGTTCATGATAAAGTTCTGATGCAATTCCGTTTGCTCTGAGTTGCTGCATCAGCTCAAATGCTTTTTTGCTTTCTGCTTCGCCCAGGTTGAAGAATAAAACTTTTGTACCTGTATGAACATTTGCAGGGAAGAGTTTCAGTTCTTCCATTACATCATAAATACGGTCTACGCCAAATGAAATTCCTACACCCGGAATGTTGGGTACACCAAATAATCCCGTTAAATCATCATATCGTCCACCACCACCAATACTTCCCATTTGTACATTGTTGGCTTTTACTTCAAAGATGATACCGGTGTAGTAGTTGAGGCCACGTGCCAGGGTAAAGTCAATTACAATTTTAGATTTGGGATTTACGATTTCAGATTGAATGAGATAATTCAATTCGTTTATTCCCGCTAAGCCGTTTTCATTCTCACCAAACAATGATTTAACGGACGAAAGTTTTTCATCATTGTTGCCGCTGATGTTGAGGTATTGCTCAATGATTTTGATTTGAGTTGATGTTAACCCACGTTGATCTAATTCTTCTTTTACTTTTTCAATACCAATTTTATCAAGTTTGTCAATTGCAACTGTTATATCTGTTAACATATCAGCACCGCCGCAAAGCTCTGCTAATGCAGCTAATATTTTTCTGCTGTTGATTTTTATTTCAACATCAATGCCCAGTTTTTCAAACACTGTTGCATAGATATTGGCCAGCTCCACTTCGTTGAGCAATGATTTACTACCCACTACATCTGCATCGCATTGATAAAATTCACGGTAACGGCCCTTTTGCGGCCGGTCTGCACGCCACACTGGCTGCATTTGATAACGTTTGAACGGTATTACCAAGCTGTTATGATTCATAGCCACATATCTTGCAAAGGGAATCGTTAAATCATATTTCAATGCACGCTCTGTAATGGCAACAGAATTTTTTCCCTGCATTAATTTTTCAAATGCTTCTCTTGTGCTTTGTTCTTTGGCTGGATTATCCAAACCGTTGTTGAGTATTTTAAAAATCAACTTATCACCTTCTTCACCATACTTACCCATCAACGTATCCAAGTTTTCCATGGCAGGTGTTTCCAATGGTTCAAAACCATACAATTCAAAAACTATTTTAATGGTATTGAAAATATAATTCCGTTTGCGAACAACCTCTGCTCCAAAATCTCTTGTGCCCTGCGGTAATGATACATTTATTTTTGCCATTCTGTTAAACAGTTATTGGGTTTATGAGTTATTAGTTTATTACTTTATTTGAGATTAAGGATTTATCAAATTGTACTTTGTAAATCGTACTTCGTGTTTCTTACCTCATACTTCTTACTTCATGTTTTTGAATGATTTGTTCACAAGCTTTATCTAGCATCGTAAATACTTCATGATAACCATCTTCTTCACCAAACCACGGATCTGGCACACTTCTGTTTTCACCGGGGTGGAGTGTATTGAGAAGCAAATCAATTTTTGTTTCGTCAAATAATTTTCCACTCATGCGTTTTACATCATTGAAATTGCTGCTGTCCATTACATAAATAAAATCGTAGTTCAGAAAATCTTCTTTCACAAACTGTCTTGCTCTTTGTTTGCTTATGTCAACACCGTTAAGCTTTGCAACTTTTGTACTTAAATGATGAGGTGGTTCTCCAATATGCCAGTTGCCTGTTCCTGCACTTTCCACACTCCACTGCAATCCAGCTTGCCATGCTTTGTGCTGCAAAATACCTTCGGCCAAAGGGCTTCTGCAAATATTTCCCAAACAAACCATGAGTATGCGCATGCGGCAAAGATAGTTTCACTGTTTCAAGTTTCAAGTTTCTGGTTTCAGTTTTCAAGTATGCGCAACCGGTAACTTGTAACAAGTAACCCATCTTTTATGGATTTTCTTCATCACATCATCTCATTTCAAAACCTGCAACTATGACCTCACAACAAATTTTAAAAGCCGATTTGCTGGATCTTCTTTTTGAAAATAGGAATAAAGAATATGGTGCGTATGTATTGCGGAGAGATTATCCAACGCATTTGAAAAAAGCAATGGGATTCATGCTTTTATTAGTAACCGCATTGTGCTTTTATGTATGGAGCCAACCCAAAAAAACGATATATGTACAACGCACAGTAGATTTGATACCTGATCCGACAATATCAAAATTGAAAGATGAGAAAAAACCGGAGCAGACAAAACCACAGGAACGTAAAGTTGAAAAAGCACCACCTACTCAAATCAAAACAAACCCGGTAATTGTTCATGATGATAAGTTTAAAAATCAAATGGCTGTTGTAAATGATACAGCAGACATTTCTCCCGGTCCAATAAACAGTCCCGGCACAGGCGGTGAAGGATATATATCAGGTAAAGAAGATCCAAAAACTCAAATAATTCCGCACGTTGAGCCAACACCTCCTGCTGAACCAGTTATTTTAGATTATGCAGAAATTGAACCTGAATTTCCCGGAGGTAAAGATGCATGGATGAATTATCTCCAACGCATGTTACGTGTGCCTGATGATATGGAAGAAGGTGAGCGTAAAACTGTAAAAGTAAAATTTGTGGTAAATGCAGATGGGGAAGTTACTGATGCTGTAATCATTCAAGGTGCTGGAACAGCATTTGACCGTGAAGTGCTTCGGGTAATCAACCGTATGCCCAAATGGAAACCAGGTAAACAAAGAGGCCGTCCCGTAGCTGTTTATTTCACCCAGCCGGTAACATTTACAGCACAGTCAGAATAAAATTTTTCAAATCAAACGTTTGCAATTTTTCAACCAACTCCATTTGTCCAACGGTGGCGAATGGAGTTTAAAATTCCCTATCTTGCCCGCTCCATTAATTATAAAAATGTCAGTACAGGAAGATTTCAGAAAAAAGAATAAACCGGTAAATATCAAAGCCATATTTGATGTGGTAATGGGATTGGTTTATGCAGGTGTTGGTATAACATTAGTATTATCAAAATACATTGGGCTTGAAATTACTTTTCCTCCGGCTGAGCTGGTAACTATTTTTGGCACATTTGCAATACTTTATGGAATTTTCCGCATCTACCGTGGTATAAAAACATACAATCAAAACCTATGATGATGCAGCGGTTGACCATGGTTCTTTGTTTGTTTTTTTTGGCTGCTGCCTGTGGTTCCAAAAAAAATATCCCTTCCGATACTTCTGAAAGCGGTACGATATACATAAGTGTGGATGAAACCTTTCAACCCATTATTGAAGAGCAGATAAAAGTTTTTGAAGCATCCTGGCCCAAAGCAAAGATTATTGCCAGTTATAAACCCGAAGCGGAGTGCTGGGATGATTTGCTGAAAGACTCAACACGCATGGTTATCACCACAAAAAAAATATCTGAGCCTGAAAAAAAATATTATTACGATTCAGTAGGAATTTATCCTCAAAGCGGTGTGCTGGCATATGATGGTGTGGCGCTTATAGTAAACCGAAATAACCCGGATTCTGTTTTTACAAAGCAGGAAGTGGTTGATTTGTTAAGTGGCCAAAGCAAAACGCCTTATGGTTTGGTTTTTGACGGCGTGAAAGCAACAGGTACAGTGCGATATGCCATTGACAGTATCTTAAAAGGAAAACCTTTTCAAACAAAAAATATTACAGCGGCTTCAAACAGCAAATCAGTGGCAGAATATATTGCCGCCAATGCCGGTTATATTGGCTTTGTGGGAGTGAGTTGGATTGGTAATCCTGAAGACAGCTCCCAAATCAACCTGCTGAACAAGTTGCGGATTGCCTGGCTGCCCTGCGCTAGTTGTGACGAAGAGGGGTTGTATACAAAACCCTGGCAAGAGGAGATTTTAACAAAACGATATCCATATGTTCGGGACATTGTTTACGTCTTAAAAGAAAATCATTCAGGTTTGGGTAAAGCATTCGTAAATTTTATGATGAGCGACAGGGGTCAATTAATATTTAGACGAGGATATTTGGTGCCCTCCTGGAAGATTTTTATGATGCGGGAGACAAAATTAAAATTAGTGAAGCCAATAAAGTAATAAAATAACACTTGTAAACACAGAAAGTAATATTTTTATCACCCCAATTAACAAAAGAAAAGTCAATGAAACGGACACTCAGTTTATTTTTTGCAGCAATTGTGTTGGTAAGCAGCGCATTTGCCCAATCAATTGAAGAAGGTAAAAAGTTCATGTATTATGAGCGTTTTGCCAGTGCCAAAGATGTGTTTCAAAAGTTGGTGGCTGCCAAGCCATCAGATGCTGAGGCTGCCTATTGGCTGGGACAGGCTTATCTTGGATTAGATGATGCTGCCAATGCTAAAAAAACCTACCAAACTGCAATGGGTGCCAATCCAAGTGCACCGTTGTTGCTTGCCGGTATGGGTCAAATTCAATTAATGGAGGGTGATGCTACAGGTGCACGCAACAATTTTGAAATGGCAGTGAACAATACCAAATCAAAAGATATTGAAGTGTTGCATGCAGTGGGACGTGCCAACGTAAATGCCAAGGCAGGAGATGCCAACTATGCCATCATGCAAATGATGAAGGCTACAACATTAAAAGGATTTAAAGATGCCAGTCTTTGGATAACAATTTCAGACGCACACTTTAAAAATGTAAATGGCGGTGAAGCAGTTCTGGCTTTAAAAAATGCATTGGCTTTAAATCCCAATCTGGCTGTAGCCAAGTATAAAGAAGGTGTGATTTATGAAACACAAAAAAACAGGGAGTTCTTTTTGCCTGCTTATGAAGAAGCAGTAAGATTAGATCCTGCTTATGGCCCTGCACAATACGCTTTGTACCGTTACTGGTATTTCCGTGATGTGGCAAAGGCTGAAGGTTATCTGAATGGCTTTATTGCGGCCATCGATCCTGATGATCAAAATGAGTATTACAGAATTGATTTGAAATATGCATCTGAAAAATTTGCAGATGCTGTAAAAATGAGTGATGACCTTATTAATAAAGTAGGTGCTGATGTAATCAGGCCACGTATATACAGGCTCAAGGCATACAGTTATTTCAAGTTGGGCGATATGGCCAATGCCAAAGCAAGCATTGATGAGTTTTTCAAAAAAGCAAAGCCTGCTGATGTTGTACCCAAAGATTATGAAGTATTGGGCGATATAATGGCGGCAACTCCCGGAAGTGAAGCGCTATCTTATGCTTATTATGAAAAAGCAATGGAAGCAGATACTTCTTCTGAAAACAAAGCATCTTATCTGCAAAAGGCTGTTGATTTTGCCAAAAAGCAAAAAGATAAAAAAGCAACAGCTTATTGGTTAGAAAAACAATACAATACCAAGAAGAATCCCTCAAATCTCGATTTGTATAATCTTGGTCGTGCCATTTTTGATGCCGGTGATGCAGATTTCAACAACTATCGCAAAGCGTATGATTTGTTTGGCACTTACACAACCAAGTATCCTGATCAGCCTTATGGATATTACTGGCAGGCACGTTGTGCATGGAGTATTGATACGAATATGATGAACAGCATGGCCAATCCTCATTTTGAAAAATTTATCGAAGTGGCTACTGTAAGTAAAGATTCAGTAAGCCTGAGGCCGCAGGTAAAGGTTGCTTATAAATACTTTATCGGGTATAATATTTTTGTAAAAAAGGACTACCCAACGGCAATAGTTTTTTGTGATAAAATTCTTGCAATTGACCCGGCAGATAAAGATGCGATTGAATACAAACGTCAATTATCAGGCGGTAAGCAAACAGCAACTTCCACACCTTCATCAGGAACAGCTGCACCAGCTGCCGGTAATAAACCTGCAACCACAAGTAAGCCAACCGGAGCACCAGCGCCTAAAAAAAAGTAACTTCTAAAAAAGGATAATGTAAATCCCTTCAGCACATGAAGGGATTTTTTATTGAACATACTTAGGGTTATGTGTTGCTGCTGCCTTATTTTTGCGCCGATAACATTAAACCATGCCAAACGGATTTGTTCTTCTTCAAAGTCAGGCTGTTCCTTCAGTTGCAGAAATAAGTGAATCGAGTAATTATTTTCCCATAGGCATACAATTGATTTTTGCCATCGGTTTTGTGGGATTGATGATGATTCTCACACATTGGCTGGGCCCAAAACGTCCTACGGCTCAAAAGCTGGAAAATTTTGAGAGCGGAATTGAGATACATGGTAATGCCCGTCAGCCGATGGCGGTGAAATACTTCCTTGTGGCCATTTTGTTTGTGTTGTTTGATGTTGAGGTGATATTCTTTTACCCATATGCGGTAAATTTTAAAGAACTGGGCTGGGGTGGGTTTATGGCGGTGCTGATGTTTGTTGGGTTCTTTTTGTGCGGTTTCTTTTACATCATTAAAAAAGGTGCCCTTAACTGGGAAGACTAAATAAATTGTTGAATTTTTTAATGTTGAAGATAGTGAACATAGAAACCTTTGTTGTTGTTAGATCGTAAGTCTTCAATCTAAAATCGAAAATCTTATGTCCCGTCCGGTACAATTTAATATTACTCCCAAACCTGTTGATCATAATGGTCACATCAGTATTGTTGGCGCACCAGATGGTGCGGGTGGCGAAGGGTTCTTTGCAACCAAGCTGAGTGAAGTGGTGGGTTTGGCAAGAAAAAATTCCATCTGGCCTTTGCCTTTTGCAACATCCTGTTGTGGTATTGAGTTTATGGCCACTATGGGCAGTCATTATGATTTGTCCCGCTTTGGAAGTGAACGTGTTGCTTTTACTCCTCGTCAATGTGATTTGCTGATGGTAATGGGAACAATATCAAAAAAAATGGGTCCGGTACTTAAGCAAGTGTATTTGCAAATGGCTGAACCACGTTGGGTAATTGCTGTGGGAGCCTGTGCATCATCGGGCGGTATATTTGATACTTATAGTGTATTGCAGGGAATTGACCAGGTTATTCCTGTAGATGTATATGTTCCAGGCTGTCCGCCCAGGCCCGAAGCCATTTTGGATGGATTTATGAAAGTGCAGGATTTGGTAGGGCAGGAGAGCTTGAGAAGAAGAAACAGCGAGCACTATAAGGCGTTGTTAGAGAGCTATGGTATTCAATAAAACCAGATTGTTTGTTTGTTCGATGGATGATCGTTAACCATCAAACAACCAAGCCATCAAACATTTTTGAAATGTTGACTAACGAAATAATTAAGAACAGACTTCAGGAAAAATTTCCAGAGCAAGTAAGCAACTTCTCTGAACCTTATGATATGCTTACGTTTGAAGCGCCCAAGGATTTCAATTTAAAAGTACTTCAGTTTTTGTTTGATGATGAGCAACTGAAGTTTCGTTTCCTTACTGACTTACAGGCGGTGCATTATCCCAATGATATAGGAAGAGAATTAGCTGTGGTCTACCACCTTCACAATTTGGTTGATAATGTGCGCATCCGTTTCAAAGTGTTTACTGATATTAATACACCGGATGTATTTACAGCTACACAGTTGTATGCAACTGCCAACTGGATGGAACGGGAAACCTATGATTTCTTTGGTGTGAATTTCGTGGGTCATCCCAATCTCAAACGCATTTTGAATGTCGATGAGATGGATTATTTCCCCATGCGGAAAGAATTTCCTTTGGAAGATCAAACAAGAAGAGATAAGGATGATGAAATGTTTGGAAGAGGTGGAATTGTGAATTGATAACTGAATAATTGAGAATTGATAATGAGCGACGTTCAAAATATATTATTGCCTGAAGGTTCGATTGAGAAACAAACTGTAACACTCAATCTTGGCCCAACGCATCCTGCAACACATGGCGTATTTCAAAACATTCTGGAAGTAGATGGTGAGCGAATTAAAAGTTCTGAATCAACAGTAGGATATATTCACCGTGCATTTGAAAAGCTTGCAGAGCGTCGTCCGCTTTACCAGGTTACTCCTATCACTGATCGATTGAATTATTGCAGCAGTCCAATTAATAATATGGGCTGGCACATGACCTGCGAAAAATTGCTGGGCGTTAAAACTCCGAAGCGTGTTGATTACATGCGTATCATCATCATGGAACTGGCACGCATCAGCGATCATCTCATTTGTAATTCTATTGTTGGTGTTGATACAGGCGCTTATACAGGGTTCCTTTATGTAATGCAATACCGTGAGTTGATTTATGAAATCTATGAAGAAATCTGCGGCAGCCGTTTAACAACCAATATCGGTCGTATTGGTGGCTTTGAAAGAAATTTTACTCCAACCGCATGGCAAAAGCTTGAAAAGTTTTTAAAAGAATATCCCAAAGTATTGCAAGAGTTTGAAAACCTGTTTACACGTAACCGCATTTTTATGGAACGCACAATTGGTTGCGGTCCCATCAGTGCAGAGCGTGCATTGAACTACGGTTTTACTGGTCCAAATCTTCGTGCTGCGGGTGTGGATTATGATGTGCGTGTGCACACACCTTACTCTTCTTATGACGATTTTAATTTTACAATTCCCGTTGGTTCTACAGGTGATTGTTATGATCGTTTCCTAGTACGTAACCAGGAAATGTGGCAGAGTTTAAGTTTGATAGAGCAGGCGTATCAAAAAATACAGGATTTTAAAGGTGCTGATGCAGAAGTATATCATGCCGATGTGCCAGAATATTATTTGCCTGAAAAACAGAAAGTATACACCAGCATGGAAGCGCTCATCTGGCATTTCAAAATCATCATGGGTGAAATTGATATGCCAAAAGGTGAAGTGTATCATAGTGTGGAAGGTGGTAACGGTGAGTTAGGTTTTTATCTCATCAGTGATGGTGGACGTACACCGTATCGTTTGCATTTCCGCAGACCCTGTTTTATTTATTACCAGGCTTATGAAGAGTTAGTAAAAGGAAGTATGCTGAGTGATGCGATTGTGGTGATGAGCAGTTTGAATTTGATTGCTGGAGAACTCGATGCATAATTAATAACCCCCTGCCGGGCGGCAGGTTGATAAATGGAAAATTGATAATGAAGTTTTCAGAAGATAAATTAAAGAAGGTAGAAGAAATGATTTCTCACTACCCCGAAGGCAAACAAAAAAGTGCCTTGCTTCCGTTGCTGCATATGGTGCAGAAAGAAAATGGCGGATGGTTGAGCAGTGAAGCTATGGATTATGCGGCATCGTTATTAAAGATTGCTCCCATTGAAGTGTATGAAGTGGCAACGTTTTACAGCATGTACAACTTGCAGCCTGTTGGCAAAACCGTATTTGAAGTTTGTCAGACAGGACCATGTATGTTGAACGGCAGTGATGATATTGTTGCATACATCTATGAAAAACTTGGCATCAAACCAGGACAAACAACTGCTGATGGTTTGTTTACATTGAAAGTTGTGGAATGCTTAGGCGCTTGTGGTTATGCACCCATGATGCAGCTGGGGCCGGATTACAGAGAGCATTTGACCAAAGAAAAAATAGATGCATTGATTGCAGAAGGAAAAGCTAAAGCCAATTAAGATGAATAAAAAAACAGCAATGATAATTGGGTTTTTATTTTCCACTTCAGCCATTATTGTGATGATTGTGTTTTTGATGGCAAAGGATAAAGTGGCCATGCGTCCATTGTTGTATATCGGATTTGGATTGGCACTGGGTTCTATTGTATTCAGGAATTTGTTGCGGTTTAAACCTGATTGGTTTAAGGATAAGAACGCTGAATAGCGAAACATTCGCTGGATGATTCGAAGGTAACAACAGCTAAATAGAAGTAACAACTGTGACTTCATAAAAAATAAAGTCGAGAAAATTATACGACGAGAAACATGGGAAGAAAATTATTATTAGACAAAGCACATATTGAAGGCATCAGGTATTATGATTTGTACCGCCGTGAAGGTGGTTATCGTAGTGTGGAGAAAGCATTGAAAACTATGACGCCTGAAGCGATTGTGGAAGAAGTAAAGAAAAGTGGATTGCGTGGCAGAGGCGGTGCAGGTTTCCCTACAGGTATGAAATGGAGTTTTCTTGCAAAACCTGAAGGAGTACCACGTTATGTGGTGTGCAATGCTGATGAGAGTGAGCCGGGTACGTTTAAAGACCGTTATTTGATGGAGTTCATTCCGCATTTGTTGATTGAAGGAATGATACTTGCTTCGTTTGCGCTTGGCAGTAACCGTTCTTATATCTATATCCGTGGTGAGTACTGGTGGGTGAAAGAAATTTTAGAACAGGCCATTGCTGAAGCAAAGAATGCAGGATGGCTTGGTAAAAATATTTTGGGTAGTGGATTTGATTGTGAAGTGTATGTACAACCAGGTGCAGGTGCATACATCTGCGGTGAAGAAACAGCGTTGATTGAAAGTTTGGAAGGCAAGCGAGGTAATCCACGTATCAAACCCCCGTTTCCTGCGGTGAAAGGTTTGTGGGGTTGCCCAACTGTTGTGAACAATGTAGAAACAATTGCAGCTGTGGTGCCAATCGTAAATGATGGTGGTGATGAGTATGCAAAGATTGGCATTGGCAAATCAACAGGTACAAAATTGATTTCAGCATGTGGTAATATTAAAAAGCCGGGTGTGTATGAAATTGAAATGAATATTTCGGTTGAAGAATTTTTATATAGTGATGAATATTGCGGAGGTATTGCCAATGGTAAGCGATTGAAAGCTTGTATACCTGGTGGATCTTCCGTTCCCATTCTTCCTGCAAACTTATTGCTGAAAACAGCAAAGGGTGAAACAAGAATGATGACGTATGAAAGTTTGGCTGATGGTGGTTTTGCAACAGGCAGTATGATGGGTAGTGGTGGATTTATTGTGATGGATGAAGACCAATGTGTAGTAAAGCATACGTATACATTGGCAAGATTTTATCGTCATGAAAGTTGCGGACAATGTTCTCCTTGCAGAGAAGGAACAGGATGGCTGGAAAAGATTTTGTTGAACATCGAGAACGGAAAAGGAAAGATGAGTGATATTGATTTGTTGTGGGATATTCAACGTAAGATTGAAGGAAATACGATTTGCCCGTTGGGTGATGCAGCCGCATGGCCTGTGGCAGCAGCCATCCGTCATTTCCGTGATGAGTTTGAATGGCATGTAACGAATCCAAATGAAGCAGTGAAAAGTAATTATGGATTGGCGAATTATGCGAAGCCGTTGGAAGTGGCAGCAACGCCTGCGTAAAAAATTTGAAAGAAGCTATTAGATAATATGTCTGAACAAAAACAACTTTTTAAAGTAACCATTGACAACATCACTGTTGAAGTGGAGCCGGGAACAACCATCCTGAATGCTGCACGTAAAATTGGTGGTGAAGTGGCGCCGCCTGCAATGTGTTATTATACAACATTGAAAGATAGTGGTGGTAAATGTCGCACCTGCTTGGTGGAAGTAGCAGCGGGTTCTTCGGCTGACCCAAGACCAATGCCTAAGTTGGTTGCAAGCTGCCGCACCAATGTAATGGATGGCATGATTGTAAAAAATATTACCAGCGAACGTGTACTGGATGCACGCAATGGTGTGGTAGAATTTTTATTAATCAATCATCCCTTGGATTGCCCCATATGTGACCAGGCAGGTGAATGTCATTTGCAGGATTTGAGTTATGAGCATGGCAAAGGTGCAAGCCGTTATGAATTCAAACGCAGAACATTTGATAAACATAGTTTGGGTGAATATATCTCCTTGCACATGACACGTTGCATTCTTTGCTATCGTTGTGTGTATGTAGCTGACCAGGTGAGTACCGAAAGAAAGCATGGCATTTTAATGCGTGGGGATCATGCTGAAATTGCAACTTATATTGAACAAAATCTGAATAATGATTTCATCGGCAATGTGATTGATGTATGTCCTGTGGGTGCATTAACTGATAAAACATTCCGTTTTAAAAACCGTGTATGGTTTACCAAGCCTGTAGATGCACATTGCAACTGTGATAAATGCAGCGGCGAAGTGCAATTATGGATGCGTGGTGATGAAGTGCTGAGAGTAACTGCCCGTAAAGACGAGTGGGGCGAAGTAAAACAAAGCAGCAAAGGCACGCCGGGATGGATTTGCAATACCTGTCGCTTTGAACGTAAGAAAGTAAGTGATTGGACTATTGAAGGACCATCAAAAGTGAATCGTCATTCAGTGATCTCACAGGGTCATTACGAACATTTGAAAAAACCGAATGAAACTGTAGCGAAAGTAATGGGTGGCAGAGATCCGAAGCTGTTGATGGATATTAAAGATGTAAGCGAAGTAAATCAGGTAGAGTTGAGTGAGATTGAAGGACCAGCTACATCAGAAGTGTTTAAACAATTGAAGAAAGGAAATTAATGAATACTATTTTATTACAGGTTGATTGGGCTTTTGTACTCGAAAAGTTTTTGTTTATCGGGTTCATCATTTCCATTTCATTGGTGATTGCCATGTACACTACTTATATGGAACGTAAAGTAGCTGCCGTTATGCAGGACAGACGTGGTCCCAATCGGGCAGGTCCCTTTGGTTTATTGCAGCCAATGGCCGATGGTTTGAAATTGTTTTTCAAGGAAGAAATTATACCTAGTTTTTCCAATAAATTTTTATTTATTCTTGGTCCATCACTTGCCATGATTACAGCCATGCTCACCAGTGCTGTGATTCCGTGGGGTGATAAGATGGAAGCATTTGGAAGGACTATAAGCTTACAAATTACAGATGTAAATATTGGAATCCTTTATGTGTTTGGTGTAGTGAGTTTGGGTGTGTATGGTATTATGATTGGTGCATGGGCCAGCAACAACAAGTTTAGTTTGCTGGGTGGATTGCGAGCAGCATCACAAATGATTTCTTATGAACTTGCAATGGGCTTGTGTTTGATTGCATTGATTATGTACACAGGTACACCAAGTTTAAAAGAAATGGTTCAGTTGCAGCAACAAGGATATTGGAATGTATTGATTCAGCCTGTTGGATTTGTTGTGTTTTTAATTTGTGCATTTGCTGAATGTAACAGAACGCCTTTTGACTTAGCTGAAGCAGAAAATGAATTGATTGGCGGATATACATCAGAATATTCCAGTATGAAGCTGGGCTTTTATTTGTTTGCTGAGTATATTAATATGTTTATCAGCAGTGCTATAATTGCTACTCTGTACTTTGGAGGTTATGATATTCCATTTGTAAATGAAAGTACATTGAGTGTAAATGTTGCAGCAGGTTTAGGTGCGCTGGCTTTATTTGCAAAGATTTTGTTTTTTATATTCCTGTTCATGTGGGTACGCTGGACGATTCCACGTTTCCGTTATGACCAGTTGATGAACTTGGGTTGGAAGAATTTGATTCCAATAGCATTGATGAATATGCTGATAACAGCGGCGGTGATATTGTGGTTAAAGAATTAGTGAGTAGAATTCAGGCAGTACAGGAGTGCGAATCATTCATTGGATGATTCGAAAGCAACAGACGCTAAATAGCAGCAACAACGCTGACAAAAAAATTGAAAAATAATTAATAAACGCAGATGCAATTAACGAACAGAGCAAAAGCAGTGGACAGGAGCCCGATGACGCTGGCAGAGAAAATGTATTTGCCTGCTATTATGAAGGGAATGGCCATCACGTTTTCGCATATTTTTAAAAAGAAGGCAACGATTAATTATCCTGAGGAGAAACGTCCGTTTAGTCCGGTGTTTCGTGGGCTTCATATTTTAAACCGTGATGAGGAAGGAAGAGAAAATTGTACAGCATGTGGTTTGTGTGCAGTGGCTTGTCCGGCAGAAGCAATTACAATGGATGCCGCAGAGCGTTTACCCGGCGAAGAACATTTGTACCGTGAAGAAAAATATGCAGCCAAGTATGAAATCAATATGCTGCGTTGTATTTTTTGCGGACTGTGTGAAGAAGCATGCCCCAAGGATGCGATATATTTAACTGAAACTTTTGCGCCTGCTAATTACAGCCGCCAGAGTTTTATTTATGGAAAAGATAATTTGGTGATTCCACATCCGAAGAATGATGCAGAAGGATTTGCAAAAGCCAAAGGATTGGTAGATGAACGTAAAGCCAAAACTAAACAAGAGAAGACTGCTTAATATGAGTATTACTGAAATTCTATTCTGGTTTTTAAGTGCATTGGCGCTGGGTGCTGCATTAATGATGGTTACCAGCAAAAACCC
>JBKCJY010000434.1:0-4842 GCA_046301455.1 Chitinophagaceae bacterium
TAAGGTTCTCAATCCACGAATCATAAGCCAGGCGTTGAAGGGCGATGTGCCGCTGCCGATGCTGTTGTACTCACGGTCAAATATTTTCTTCATCATGGCTTTAGAACCACTCAGTACTCCGCCCAACACATCACTATGTCCGCCAATGTATTTGGTAGCAGTTTGCATGGCCAGGTCAACACCCAATTCAATTACATTTTGATAGATGGGTGTACAATAACTGTTATCAATTAACGTGACAATGTTCTTTTGTTTGGCAAATGTGGTGATGGCTTTAATATCCTGCAAAGCCATGTTCCAGCTATTGGGACTTTCAAGATAATAAAATGTTGTATTAGGTTTTGTAGCGTTGAAATAATTAGCTGCCACCGTACCATCTACATAACTTACTTCAACACCAAAACGGGTGAAGATATGGTCAAGCATACGCTGCACCCATGTATATGGCTTTTGAACTGCAACAATGTGATCACCTGCTTTTACATTGGCCATGATGCCGGCAAAGATGGCTGCTGCACCATTGTTGAAGATCAAACAATCGTCTGCACCATCTAGCGCAGCGAGTTTCTTTCTTAAAATATCAACTGTTGGGTTTAAGCCACGGCTGTAGAGATAGGTGCTCATTTCATCTTCAAATGCATTGCGCAGTTCATCTACTTGGCTGAATTTGAAAGTGCTGGTTTGCAGGATGGGTGGCACTACTGCATTGAAGTAGTGCTCACGTTCTTCGGCCAGTTCGTTGAGGATGTAGGAAATGTCCATAAACTCAGTGTTTTTTTCTGTGCAATAAAAAATAAATCAGCACAAATGCAGCCAGTACAGCAACGCCTGTAAAAGCTGCTGATGGATCGCTGATGGCAATACTTGTCCCAACAAATAAATAGGCACTCATAAAAATGATAGGTAATAGCGGAAATAATTTCATCTTATAAATACCGGTGCCATCCAGGTGCTTTGTTTTTTTACGGAACCAAAAAATAGTGGCGCTGCTGAGCACCATTCCAAAACAATCCAGAAAAATGGTAAAGGATAAAATCTTTTCAAACTCCTGTGCAAAAAACAAAATCACAATACAAATAGCTGCAAACACCGTTAAGGAAAACGTGAGCACATTTGTTTTTTCATTTTGTTTGGCAAAGATTTTGGGCAGGCTTCCATCTTCTCCCATAGCATACATCACACGTGGGTTGCTCATAAGCAATCCGTTTACATAAGCCAGTACACCCAAAAACAAAAATGCAGAAAAAACAGTAGCGCCTGTTTTGCCGAAAATTTTATCCATTACCACATAAGCAATTTCCCGTTCACCTTTCATTTGATCAAACCCGATGAGTTTATAATAGCTGAGATTTACCAGCAAATACAATCCGATGATAATAGCAATACCAATAAAAATCCCTCTCGGAATGTTTTTAGAAGGCTGCTGTACTTCACTTCCAAAATTGATGGTTTGCTGATAACCACCATAAGTAAACGAAACTGCAATCAAACTAACTCCTAAACTCTTAATCCAGTCAAGAGAGTTTGGAAATGTGTTGATTTGCAAATTTGAAGATGAAACAACTGCATATTTATCCGGAAAGAATAAAGCGCCTATCAACACAACAATCATCAAAATTTTAATCGTCATTAAAATATTCTGAGCAGTAGAACTCATCTTCAATCCTCGCAAATTGATAAAATAAAAAACAATGATAGCAACACAACTCACCAATGCTTTGTGAATATCAGTCCATTCACCGGGTATTAATTTCAGCAGATAACCGCTGCCAATCAACGCAACACCACTTAAACTGGCCGCATTACTCACCAGAATTAAACAGTTGATAGCAAAGGCCACACTTGGATGATAGGCCTGTGCAAATACTTTATAATAACCGCCTGTTACCGGATAACGGCTTCCGATCTCAGCATAAGTAAGTGCACCGCATAATGCAACCAAGCCACCTACTATCCATGCACTGAAATAAACGGAAGGAGCAATGGCATCTTTGGCGCTTGTAGCAGCCGTACGAAATATACCCATTCCAATTACCAATCCTACCACAATCATGGTAAAGGAAAATAAATTAAGCTTGTTGTTTGTTTGCATGTAACCGTTATATGGGTTGAAGATAGTTTTTCTTTTGAAATATGACGTAGGAGAATACAGACAAAACATTTTAGGTTACATAAGTACAAATGGTAACTTTGCGCATTATGAAGAACCAACTACTAACCCTTATTGCAGTAACATGCGTTGTCCTCAACTCCTATGCGCAGGAGCAAACAGATTCCACTTCAAAAGAATTAGGCGAAATTGTAATTAAAGCATTTGAACAGAACCGTAAGCTCATGGATGTACCTGCAGCGTTAAGCATCATCAGTCAAAAACAATTGATGCGTTTTAACAACACCTCATTTGTAAGTGCTATGAATACACAACCCGGTGTAAGAATGGAAGAACGAAGCCCCGGCAGTTACCGTTTAAATATTCGAGGAAGTTCATTGCGTTCGCCCTTTGGTGTGCGTAATGTAAAAGTGTACCTGAATGATATTCCATTTACAGAACCGGGCGGCTCTACTTATTTAAATCTCCTTTCTTTTTTCAACATACATTCCATTGAAGTGTTGAAAGGACCGGGTGGAAGTTTATACGGTGCAGGCAGTGGTGGTACAGTGTTGCTGCGTTCACATAACAACAATCAACCCGCAGGCATGGGCATTGATTATTCGTTCGGAAGTTTTGGTTTGCAGAATGTGAATGTGTATGCACGCATAGGCGAAAATAAAAATCAACAGAAAATTGGCTTTAATAGGCTCCACAGTGATGGTTACAGAAGCTGGACAAAATTGGACCGTAGTGTATTTACATGGGATGGAAAATTTGAACTCAACAACAAACAAAGCATCCGCACATTTTTAATGTATGGCGATTTACGTTATCAAACACCCGGCGGCTTAACTCCTGCTGAGTTTGCAGCCAATCCCAAACAGGCAAGACCAAGAGTGGGCACTACTCCATCGAGTGAACAGGCCAATGCAGGTGTGAATCAAAAAAGTTTTTTAACGGGTGTGAGTCATGATTTTCAGATAAGCACTGCATTTAAAAACACCACTTCACTCTACGGTGCGTTTTCACAATTTGCAAATCCGACGGTAAGAAATTTTGAAAGGAGAAGTGAACCACACACTGGCGGACGAACTGTTTTTTCTTTTACGCCTTCACTCAAAAGAGGCGAATTGAAAATTGTAGCAGGTGCAGAATTGCAAAAAGGCTGGTATAATATTCGTGTGTATAGAAATAGAAATGGCGTGAGCGATAGTTTGCAAACAGAAGATGAAGTAAACAGCAGTATCTGGAGTGCGTTTACACAACTCGACTGGAAACCAACTGATGAATGGACATTTACTGTTGGAGCAAGTGTAAATCAGAACAAAATTGAAATCATACGGCTGAATAAATTTCCAATCAGTCCGCAAAGCCGCATCTATGATAATGAGATTGCACCAAGAATTGCTGTTCTGAGAAAGCTGGGTAAAAATAATTCTATGTATGCATCTGTTGCAAAAGGATTTTCACCGCCAACATCAGCAGAAGTGCTACCATCTACAGGTATTATCTCAACAGAATTGAATGCTGAAGAGGGATGGAATTATGAACTAGGCACAAGACTCTATTTATTCAATCAAAAATTATTTATTGATATAAACGGCTTTCTGTTCAATTTAAAAAACACCATTGTACAAAGAAGAGATATTAATGGTGCTGATTTTTTTGCAAATGCAGGAAGTACCAAACAGCGGGGTGTGGAAGCACAGTTGAATTATAAATTACTGAATGACAAAAACAAAACATTTGCACTTTGCAATTTATGGATGAGTTATACATACAATGATTTCCGTTACAAAGATTTTAAACAAGTAACTGTTGATTACAGTGGCAATCGTTTACCCGGCATTCCACTACACACAGTTGCGATGGGATTTGATATTGCACTAAAACAAGGCTTGTACCTCAACCTTACTTACAATTACAATGAAACTGCTCCTTTAAACGATGCCAATACATTTCGTGCAACGGATTTTCATTTGCTGAATATGAGAATGGGTTATAAATACCAATTCTTTAAAAAAGTAAATACCGAAGTTTTTTTGGGTGTTGATAATTTGTTTGATGAAACGTACAGCCTGGGAAATGATATAAATGCAGCTGCAAACCGTTTCTTTAATGTATCCGCAGGAAAAAACTATACTGCAGGCATATCACTTTTTCTGAATAGTAAAAGGAAGTTATAATTTTCAGAAAAGCATCAATTCCGCACCGGCGGGCAATCCCATGCATTGCGTTTTCCAAAACGGTAAATCAACCCAACTGATATACTGTAGTAATGATCTTTTTGTTTTGGATTGGCAGCAATACTGAAACCATCTATGTAATCAGAAAATGTATGCCCGTATTTCAATTCACTATTGAGCATGAGTGAAGGAGTTATAGCATAACGCAAACCTGCGCCAACAGGAATAACAGGCAAAAGCCTTGGTGTTCTTTTGCTTAAATCTTCAGCAATGCGTGCAGGCAAATTTTCTTCAAACCCAAATTTGGTGGCATCAAAACCAGTCGCATCTCTGCGTACGTTTAAAAAACTTAAACCAACACCTGCAAACAGGTAGGGTGAAATGCGTGGCCCAAGTTCTTTCCATCCTGATGGGCTCCAAACTATTTGTGGTGATAATTCAATCAAAGGTGTTTTGAAATTAAAATTCCTGAATTGACGGTATGCAGGTGTATTGTATTTACCATCATCACCCCGCAATGAAGCAATTGATAAATTTAAACGCAGTGCATAATTGGCATTGATG
>JBKCJY010000435.1:0-6064 GCA_046301455.1 Chitinophagaceae bacterium
AATTCAAAACGATCACCTTCACGTAAGAAGCGTGGAGCGAATGGCTGTACCATCAATTCTTTTTGTGTAACAATTTCCTGCTGAGCTATGCCAAACGATGCATCTTTGGTATGACTGAGTAATTGCCATTTCCATTTGGTGAGTGACTCCGGCATGGTGAATTTTAATATCACATTACTATCTGCATCTGTTTGCAACTGCGGAAAGAAGAAAGCAGTTTCGGAAAAGTTTTTCCTTACTTTAATTTGCTCTTGTATTGGAGCATCTTTTTTCGTTTTAACAATTATTGCTCCATTAGCGGCACGAGAACCGTAAATACCTGTTGCTTCATTTCCCTTTAAAATATTTATTTCTAGAATATCACCGGGGTTTAAACGTTGATATTCATCCATAGTCATAATAATACCATCAATAACAATTAAGGCATCTGCATTTCCATTTAATGATGTCCCACCTCTGATTTTAAGATTTGTAGCTGCTCCCGGTTCACCTGCAGCTGTTACCACAACTTCTTCAAATTTAGAGTCTGCTGCTATTTTCATGTGAACGCCAGGAGCCCTGCCTTGTAATAGCTTTGTACTCCCAAAGGTCAACCCATCTAAACTTATTAACTCATCATAATATTTTTCATAAGTATCATATTTTGATGATTCAAATTCTTGTCCAAATGTTGGAATATAGCCAAACCCACCCTTCATCCAATTGTTTCTCAAACTATTACTTCCATACAAGTTTGGTTTATTCCACGCATGCGGTTTAAACTGGTCGAGAGATGCATCATACATGCTGGTTAATAATTCCGCAGCTACTTTCTCGCCTTTGCTGCCGCTTATTTTCACCTTCCATTCTTCGGTACTGCCAGGCAGGGTTTTATTACGAAAAGTTTCAAAACTAATCTTCAACTCTTTATTAGTATATGGCACATTTACGTAGCGTGAAGTGTTGTAAAATCGGTTGTGTTTTACAAAGGAATAGATAGTGCCAAAACCACCATGGTTCGTTTCAGTCACACTTTCAGTAAATGATTTCTTTTCATTGCTCAGTTTTAAAAATGAATACATGGGTTCTTTTGTAAAGTCTTTTTCTTTCTGTTCAATCACAAACAAATCTGTAGCACTGCTGCCAATGGTATAAGTAGCTGATTGTCCGGGTTCTTTGGTAAACGTTTTTGGAAAATCCCAAACATAATCCGGTACTACAGGATGGTCTGTTGCATCTGTTAACTGAATGAATGCAATGTTTTTTACTTCATTGCTGTTTTTGTCTTTTGTAATCGCTTCAATAACATAACAACTTTTAGTGAATGGGGAATGATGAATAGCGAATGAGTTATCAGATTTTGTACTGTCTGTTCGTGTATAAACGAGTTCGCCTCTTTTCCAGTTTTCTTTTTTGCTTTCATCTTTGTATTCATCCAATGGAAAGTCTTTTACATAATCTTCCTGCTTGATGACAAACTGATCGGGTTGTTCCCAATAGCGTTCACGAATCAAACGGTTGGGTGCTTCTAATTTGTAGAATGAAACAGTAACGGTTACTTTTTCAAATTTGCCCATGCTGTTTTTGGTACTGATGCTGATGTATTTCAAATTGTCGGCAAGCATGGTTTCACCTTCAGGTAAATCAATTTCAAGAAACAATGATTTATAGCCGATGCTCACTGTTGTTTCGGCGCTTCTTGTTTCGCCGTTTAAGTCCGTAATATCAGCAATGATTTTATAGTCAAATACCGGATCGAGTTCTTTCCGTACCTGTTTATCAGCAATGGCGTTGAATATAATATCAAAACTTCCATCAGCTTTGGTAATTGTTTCGCCATGTACAATTTCCTGTGCTTCAATAGGAGGCCAGCCCCAACGCCAGCATAACCATGGATAGAGCAATCTTGGCTCACGCACTACACGGAATTTTACTTTGGCATTATCAATATTGTTGCCGGCAAACGCTTTGGCATTGCCTGTAACTTTTACTTCATCCCCCACTTTAAATATTCCTTTGAGTGGCTGATACTCTACAAAAAATTTGGGTCGCTTGTATTCTTCCACAGAAAAAGAATGATATCCGTTAATAGTTTCATCACGCAGGGTAAACTGTCCGTTTAAAGCTCCCTGCGGCAATAAAAAACTTCCGCTGTAAGAACCATATTCATTAGTTGAAATCTTTACAGAGTCCACTTTCTGTCCGTTGGCATCATACAAATACAAATTGCTTTTATAGTTACTTGCGATTTTTGGTTTGCCTGTTACAACATCTGTTGCAATCACTATACCTTTAAAATAAATAGTTTGACCGGGACGATAAATAGAACGGTCGCTGAAGAGGAATACCCTTCTGCTTTTTTCTTCATCAACGCTTTCCTGATTTTCACGCCATTGATAACCATAAATATTCTCGTCTAAAAACAAACGGTCTTTTTCATAAGTCACATCCAAGCGGTTGTTATATTGTTCACCCGTTTTGATGAACTGAAAATATCCATTTACATCCGTAACATACTTTTCACCTTTTATAAATTCATATTTACTTGTATTGTAATTATAACCCTGTTTCCATACCTGCACATTTGCTTTGGATATCGGCTGACCGCTTTCACGGTTCATCACAAAAAAATCATTGCCGTTATGTATCCACGCCAATGCACTTACATGTACATATTGGGCGCTTAAAATATTTTCAGCAGTTTTAAACTGTTCATTGGCGCTTGCTATAATTAAATAAGTACCGGCAGATAGTGCAGGAATCTTTATTTCAGCTTTGTGCACCTGGTAATCTTCAGTTGCAGGCATTTTGTATTGAAACTGTTGCAACGGTTTTAATTTCGCCAGTTTGTTCCAATACTCCGCTTCCCAGTAATTATCTCTTTCTTGTTCTTCATCAGGTGTTTTGGTAACGGGTATGATGCGGAAATAAACGGTTGCAGTATTTCTGTAAGTAATCAATGAACGGAACGGTTGATTCGGCAAGTTCACTTTTTCTGTTTTCAACGACAGTTCCTTACTGTTGATTTGCTCAATGAGATTACTGCAATTGATTTTTCCTTCTGTTTTTTCTTTTTGTGTAATGACTGTATTGCATAAATCCAGTGCTTTTTTGTAATACCAGCGTGGGTTTAAGTCATCATCTGTTTTGTGTTTGGTAAAATCATATGTCTGTGCAAATTCTACATAATCATTTGCAAGCAAGTATACGGCTTGTGATACCACCGGCTGATTACTGAATTGCTTTATCAAATGATTGAGCGAAGCCCTGTACAGTTCATTTTTATTTTCATGTGTGGAGTAGCGGTTTACGAATTCAATCCGCTGTAAATCCACATCTATTAATGCATCCGGTTTTTTATCATCAATATGAAAACGGATTAATTGCTGATACAATAACAAGGCTTTATGATGCAGTGATGCTGAATCTGTAGTGGGAAATTTTCGTGTAATGAATTCAACCGCCGGATCAAATGCTGATGCGGTATTGATTTCAAAAGCATCAGCCGGTTTGCTGATGGTGCGTTCATCATGTTCAAAATAATCTAATGCCCGATGCGCCAGCAAATCAAAAAGGGTAGGACGCAGGTGGCGTACATTTCCTTTTTCAATAATCGGTTCAAAAATTTCAAGCTTTGTTTGCTTTAAAACGTTTTCCTGTTTTAAAGACTGCAGGTATAACGTTGTAATACGTTGGTGCAGATCATCAATCGTCCATGTACTGATGTCTTCTTTCTTAAACTTTGTATCTGTATTGGTGCGGTTGTAAAATTTCCAGCGGTTGTTTTGCAGGTATTGCCAGTAAGCTTCTGCCAATAAATTTGAAAGAATGCTTTTGGCCGGTTCATTTACCTTAAGCAATTCTTTTTCCAGTTGCAGAATGCTTTTTACATCAGCCTCTTCTTCTTTAAGCTGCTGAATATTTATACGATAAATTAATGCTTTAATGAGCTGTGCATTGTTTTTTTCTTTCTGGGCGGCTGTATAAATGTTTTGCACTTGTTTAAGTGCTGAAGCAGGCAGCCCTTTTTTAGTAACGAGTTCATCCACTTTTTTCCACGCTGCAGTGTAATTAAACTTTGATTGTGCCTGCATAGTTGTGAAAGCAAAAAGTAAGAGCTTAGCAAAAAATAATCTTCTGAAAGCCATTTGTTTTTATTTTAATGTAAGGTATCGAAATTTTGTTTGTGTGGTGATGAGATGCAAAGGTTCGTTTGATTACATAAGATGCGTGTTGATGAGTTCTGCTGCTACTTCCTTTAACGAATATTTAATTATCTGCATGCTTCCTGCGGCACTTCTTTTGTCATCGATTAGAAAAACAAAGGAGGTTTTATGAAACGAATCTTTACTCTTAGCATTATCGCCTTGCTTGCATTAACAACAACAATGGCTCAATGGGGGCCTAACAATCCCAATCCTCGTGATAATCGTTTTGGTCAAACTCGTGTGAGTGTTACCAGCATGAGCAATCGCCCCATTCGGGTAATAATAGATGGGCAATGGATTCAGGATCAAAGTAATGAAATACGTATCGGGTATCTCTCACCCGGCTTTCATACAGTACAGATCTATACTATGAACAGAAATAACCGCTGGGACAGAGACCGTGATAACCGTGGGCGTGGCAATAACCGCAATGGTGATTTGATCTTTAGTGTCAATCTCAACATTCGCAACGGTATGCACACCGATATATTAATCAATCGATTTGGCAGGGTATTTGTTGATGAACAAATCATTGACAATCGCTGGGATGATAACTGGAATAATGATGGGGGTTGGAATAACAATGGTGGGTGGAATGCAGGGCGTTTTAACCAGCCCATGGACAATAACAGTTTTCAGGAAATGAAACAACAATTACAACGGGAAGGTTTTGATGATAATAAACTCAGCATGATTAAAGCAACACTGCCCAGTAATTATGTAAGCACTTCGCAGGTGCGTGAATTAATGCAGCAAATGAGTTTTGAGCAGAATAAGCTGGAGCTGGCCAAATTTGCTTACCGCTACACTACAGACCGTAACAATTATTTTATGGTCAATGATGTGTTTAGCTTTAGCAACAGTAAAACAGAGTTAAGCAATTATATTCTCAATTACAGAGATTAATCATACTAAGTAAGAACAACCTATAACGTAAAACCCCGGCAATTACCGGGGTTTGTTTGTAGAAAGAGTTTATTTATTTCTTCAGCACGCTTGCCATTGTTTTACCAATATCCGCAGGGCTTGCCACCACATGAATACCACATTCGCTCATGATTTTCATTTTAGCAGCGGCGGTATCTTCTGCACCACCAATGATAGCGCCTGCGTGACCCATACGACGGCCGGGAGGCGCTGTTTGTCCGGCAATAAAACCAACAACAGGCTTCTTTGCATTTTCTTTATACCATCGTGCAGCTTCTGCTTCCATGCCACCACCAATTTCGCCAATCATTACTACTGCATCAGTATTGTCATCATTCATAAATAATTCCAACGCTTCTTTAGTAGTAGTTCCAATAATGGGATCGCCACCAATACCCACTGCCGTTGAAACACCAAGACCTGCTTTGGCTACCTGGTCTGCAGCTTCGTATGTTAATGTTCCGCTCTTGCTCACAATACCAATACGGCCCGGTATAAACACAAAGCCAGGCATAATACCCACTTTACATTCGCCTGCTGTAATCACACCCGGACAGTTGGGTCCAATTAATCTCGTCTTTGTACCAGCTAAATAATTTTTTGCCTTCACCATATCCTGCACAGGAATACCTTCTGTAATACACACCACCAGTTCAATACCGGCATTAGTTGCTTCCATAATGGCATCGGCTGCAAAAGCAGGTGGCACAAAAATGATGCTCACATTGGCGCCTGCTGTTTTCACCGCATCTTCCACTGTATTAAACACAGGTTTGTTCAAATGCGAAGTGCCGCCTTTGCCCGGTGTTACACCGCCCACGAGGTTGGTTCCGTATTCAATCATTTGCGTGGCATGAAACGTACCTTCCGTACCCGTAAAACCCTGTACAATTACTTTGGAATTTTTATTCACCAATATGCTCATATGGAATGCTTTTTTTGTGGCGCAA
>JBKCJY010000436.1:0-5396 GCA_046301455.1 Chitinophagaceae bacterium
GTAAATGCCATTAAACAAATGACAATTACAGATGCCATCAACATCATACGTGGGCCAAAAGATGGCGCTACCAATTACTTCAAACAAAAAACAACTGAAGCTTTGATACAGGCTTTTACACCTGTGGTAAAAAACAGTTTGAATAAAGTAGAAGCCACCAAATACTATGGTGATCTCATGAACGCCTACAACAGTTTTCCTACCACACGCAATAAAATCAACCCTGATTTAATAAGCTATGTTGTAAGCAAAGCAGTGGATGCGTTGTTTGATCAAATTGCAAAAGAAGAGCTGGAGATCCGTGAAAACCCAATTAAACGCACTACTGAAATTTTGAAAAAAGTGTTTGGTGCTACCTGGAACTAAAGAATAAATGTTTTGGGGCTGTGAGCAATTTACTTGCATCAACTATTTCCACCGCCCGCCTTCAATGCCCCGCTAATAACAGGCGGGGCATTTTCGTCTAAGCGGTGCAGTCCGTGAGCTTATTTTTCTTTATTCAGCAATTGGTGCAATAGTTTTATGAATCACTTTTTTCATGAACTGAATATTTTTGAAGAAGCTCCTTTACTTTTGATCTATATCATTTATATCTTTTAACATGCAACGATTGCTTTTTTCAACAATTCTGGTTTCAGTTATGGGTTTCAGTTCATGTAGTAATAAAGCACAACAACAGGCTGATGCTGCTTTTTTCAATCTTATTCCCAAGCCGGTACAGGCCGTTAAAAGCAATGGCTACTTTGTAATAGATGAAAAGATTACCGTTACAACAAACAGTACGGATGCAACAATGCTTCGTAATGCGGATGTGCTTGCACAAATGCTTAAACCTGCAACCGTGGTTAGCATCAGCACTACTGCAGCAACAGGGAAAAGCATTCAACTCAATCTTGTAAAAGATTCATTACTGGGCAATGAAGGTTATGAATTAATTATCGCTGATTCATCTGTAATCGTCAACGCACAAAAACCAGCAGGTGTATTTTATGCGTTGCAAACCATTCGGCAATTATTACCTGCTGATGCAACAGAAAAACAGCAATGGATGCTGGCAGCGGGCACCATTCGTGATTATCCGTTATACGCCATGCGTGGTTCTATGCTTGATGTGGCAAGACATTTCTTTAGCGTAGAAGATGTAAAAAAGTATATTGATTATTTGAGCTTTTATAAACTCAATACTTTGCATTTGCATTTAAGCGATGACCAGGGCTGGCGTATTGAAATAAAACAATGGCCACGTTTAACAGAGGTCGGTGGCAGTACACAGGTGGGCGGTGGTAAAGGGGGTTTTTACACACAGGAGCAATACAAAGAAATTGTGGAGTATGCAGCTGATCGATTTATCATGGTGATTCCTGAAATTGATATGCCCGGCCATACCAATGCAGCATTGGCTTCTTATCCTGAGCTTAATTGCAATCCTAAAGACAGCATGCCCAAGTTATACACAGGTACTGAAGTTGGGTTTAGTACACTGTGTACCACCAATGAAAAAGTATATACGTTTGTAGATGATGTGGTAAAGGAAATTGCAGCAATTAGCCCATCACCTTATTTTCATATTGGTGGCGATGAAAGTTTGGTAACACCAAAAGAAGAATACATCCGCTTCATCAATCGAGTACAAACCATTGTAAAGGCAAATGGTAAGGAAGTGATTGGCTGGGATGAAATTGCCAATACAACTTTACAACCGGGTACTATTGCACAACATTGGAGCGACTCTGCTAATCCTGTAAAAGCTATCGCACAGGGTGCAAAAATTATTATGAGTCCTGCCAAAAAAATTTATATGGATATGCAATATGATTCCACAACCAAACTTGGATTAAACTGGGCGGCTTATATTGAAGTGGATGCTGCATACAACTGGAACCCCGCACAATTTGTAAAAGGTGTTACACAAAATGATATTGTTGGAATTATTGCTCCTTTGTGGACAGAAACAATTGTTGCCATGAAAGATATTGAATACATGGTGTTTCCCCGCCTTACCGGTTATGCTGAAATTGGATGGTCACCAGCAGAAGGAAGAAGCTGGGAAGAATACAAGCAACGATTGGCACAACATGCTGCATTTTACAAGGCATGGAACATCAATTATTATCCATCACCCTTAGTTCCCTGGAAATAAAATTGTAGAAGAAAGGCGCTTCATTTTTGAAGCGCCTTTCTTATTAATAGATTTTACATCAAACTTTAATGTAGATTTTCTTTTTATGCAGCATGTAACCCACCCACCAGTTGAGTAACATATACACAACAGCAAATACGAAGGAACCAAAGTAAGCGCCCATTGGTTGAAATACGGTTTCGTAAATAACCTGATACAAAGCAGTATATGTTCCATCTGTATTCGCAATGGGTATAAACCAAAGTAATATGGCTATAACTTCGGAGAGTAAATAAATGAATAATGGATTTTTGCCAAACACTTCAAAAAATGTGGCGCCGCTTTGCTTCTTCATAAAATCAATCACATACATCACTGATGCTAAAATAAGTGTGCTTAAACCAACAGTATAACAAACATAAGAACTGGTCCATAGTTTTTTATTGATAGGAAAGAACCAATCCCATACATAACCTAATGTGAGCATAGCAATACCGAACAATAACAGCTTACTCAGCATTTCATAATTCTGGCCTTTACTTTGTACATGTTTGCCCACCCAATAACCCGCTATTACATTTACTGCAGCAGGAAAAGTGCTTAAGAACCCTTCTGGGTCAAATGCAAAGCCTTCGCCATGATATAAATGATTCGGGCCGAGCAACCATAAATCTAATTTCAAAGCTGCATTGCCCTGCATGGATAAGGGGTCTTGTCCATCACCAAACTGCATCATCACCAACCAATACAACAAAAGAACAACTATTGCAATAATGTAAACAGTTCGCTCTTTCAGATAATAAAACAAAAGTGCAGCAAGCATATAACACAATGCAATGCGTTGGAGTACGCCGAACACTCTTGTGTTTTCAAATGGAAGAAAATGCAATTTCATTTGCGCATCAAACCCTACAAACGGAAACCAGTACATCAAATAGCCCAGTAAAAAAATAAGAAACGTGCGTTTGAATATTTTAAACAATACCTGTTGTTGTGGCATTGCCTGCCATTTAACCGCTACAAAACTTAAAGCATTACCTACGGCAAATAAAAAAGAAGGAAACACAAGGTCAGTTGGAGTAAACCCATGCCAGTGTGCATGAAGTAATGGAGCATAAGCGGTATCATAACTGCCTGGCATGTTTACAATGATCATAAAGCAAACTGTGAGTCCACGAAATACATCCAGTGAACGGAAACGGGGAGCAGCAACCGACATAGAAAATAAAGTTTAAAGTTTTTTTTATGAGTTGGTTTTATATACAGATGCATACGCCTTTGCTATCTCTGCACCCACTTTTGCATTGTGTTTAATTAATGCAATATTAGCGGCCAGACTTTCACCTTTGGTATGTTCAGCAATGTATTGCAGTAAAAAAGGCGTTACTTCCTTTCCTTTGATTTGTTGTTGCGCTGCTGCATGCAATGCTTGTTCTATATGTACTTCCATTTCTGAAGCAGGCACTTCATATTGTGCAGGTACTGGATTGGCAATAAGTACGGCACCATCAAAACCTATTTGCCATTTGCTGTGCATGAGTTGTGCAATAGATTGCGCATCATCCAATCGTAATGGAGTTGTAAAACCACTCTCGCTCGAATAAAAACTTGGAAAGGCATCTTGCCCGATTGTAACAACAGGAATTCCTTTTGTCTCTAAGTATTCCAATGTTAATCGAATATCCAGAATCGATTTTACGCCGGCTGATACTACAGCTACTGATGTTTGTGCCATCTCTGTTAAATCAGCACTGATGTCCATACTGGTTTCTGCACCACGATGCACACCGCCAATACCGCCAGTTACAAAAACCTTGATACCGGCCATTGCTGCAATACGCATCGTTGCAGCTACAGTAGTTGCACCTAATTTATTTTGTGTGAGTACATAAGGCATATCACGGAGGCTCACCTTCCACACATCTCTTGCTTTTGCAAATGTTTCTATTTGCGCTGCTGACAAACCAACACAACATTTTCCATTCATAATGGCAATGGTAGCAGGCACTGCTCCAGCATCACGCACCACTTGTTCTACTGCCAAAGCAGTTTCCACGTTTTGCGGATAAGGCATACCGTGTGAAATGATAGTTGATTCCAATGCCACTACAGCACGTTGCTCCTTTATTGCTTTTGCAACCTCAGGATGTATTTCTAAATACTCATTCATGTGTACATTTTAATGGTTTTTGGCCACATAGTATTCACCATTACAAAATTTTCATTTCCGTTATGTATAAAAATGAATATTTTGTAATGGCTCATTTCATGCTTCAGGAAAATAATAAGGAACAAGTTTTAACAGTTGCTCCCTGTTTAAATGGGTAGCAATAGCGCCATTCACCTGTAAAATTTCTGCACTCAACGAATGTGCTATTTTCAAACAGTCAATATCTTCTTTACCTAAATGTTTACCCAGCAAAAAACCACTGAGTGATCCATCACCCGCACCTGTACAATCCACTACCTCCACTAACGACGCATGCAGTGAAACAGATTTTTCTTTACTCATAATACTGCTGCCATGTATTCCATTATGTAGCCAAATGTTTTGAATGCCACGTTCCAGTAATGCATCTATATGCTTGCGGGTGCCATGTACTTCTTCACCACACATTACCGGCAGTTCATCTTCATTGGGTGTTACCAAATACAATCCATCAAGATTCATGTTTGCAAGTTTGCTTGCAGGTGGCACACTCACCGGTTCAATAATAAATGGTATGCCTGTTTCTTTACTAAATGCCAGTAACCATTCCATACTTTCAACCGATACATTGGCATCAGCCAAAATATAATCAGCACTTAAAAGTAATGCACGCTGTTGCTGCAGATAAGAAGGTGAAATCAAATGCACAGCGGCATTGGTTAAAAACGCAGTGTACAAACTTCCATCACGGTCAAGAATACCAGTGTATTTGCCGCTTAATCCCTCAATGGTAACAGAGCCATCCAGATGCACACCTGCTGATGTACAAACTTGTTTCAACCAATTACCATCGCTGTCATTACCAAATACGGAGATCAATTGCACCGGCACTTCCAGCAGTGCCAGTTGATGTGCAATGTTCCTTGCAACACCTCCCGCTGTTTTTGTAACCAGCGCATCATTGGTTGTAGCGTTGAGAATGGTATCAGTGGCATGAAAGAGTTCATCCACAAGGGCTGCTCCTATACAAACAATTGGTTTTGGCATGCAGCAAAAGTAAGTGCAATCGGCTTTTCATAATAAAATTCATGTAATAGAAATAGCATTTGATAGTAATTATTATATCAA
>JBKCJY010000437.1:0-2605 GCA_046301455.1 Chitinophagaceae bacterium
CCACTGTAAATCACTTTCACTTCATCAGGATGTACATTAAAATCCTCAACACTTATCTGGCGCAGTAATGATTCAATGCCCGGCAACTTAGCAGCTACTGAATAATCTTTTGTTTTTACATATACTTCATCAACCGGTTTAAAGTATTGTAAGATTTCAACCTGTTCCATTTCAAGTGGCCGAAACTCATGCGACAATTTGTTTACATAGCCATGGCGGCTGATATGCTCATCTCTCAAAATACGTTCGCTAAAACGTCCGTACAACACCCAAACATCTCTCCGAACCTGGGTGAAGATTGTGTCAATATGCATCTGTGCACGGTTCTTCGGAATTTTTACAACGGAAATTTTTTCAATACCAAATTCAGGCTTGCTGAATAATGTATGGATAATTTCATTAATAGCACTGGGTGAAGTGCGGATACTGCATCCTATTACAAAATGTTTGGGGTGTATCATCATTACATCACCACCTTCAATGCTAATGATGCGGTGCTTCCGTTCTTCCTCTTCATACAAAAAGAAATCGCTTTCTTCTATGATCTCCATTACTTTTTGCGGTTCCTCTTTAAAGAAGTAATAAAGTGAAAGATATTTAGTGAGCAATGATTCTCTCCTTCGTGCAACAGTAGCCATACGGCTCAGCAGTATATGATCTTTCACCATAATGCCAATATCACGTGTAAATATAAAATTGGGAGTGGGAGGGAAGATGAACATGTCTTCATGCGTTCCGTTTTCTTCTGAAGGTAAAATACCCGTGATCAAAACTTTTGCAAGCAACGCTGCATCTGTAATATTTTCTAATTTTTGTTGAATAGCAAAACTGCTTTCTTCATAAGAACAGATGGCTGAAATTAAACGAAGCTTCACACGTTCATCTTTAATAATTTCACCTAGCAATTGTTGCGTATCCAATACTTTATCACTGTTAAAGTATTCTTCTTTGCCCGGTATAAAACACCATGCTTTTTTATCTGCATCTGCCTTAGCCTGGTAGTTTTTGATATAATCAATTTTTTCACGGTCAAGAAAGTAAAGCAATAGCTTTACATAATGGTTGTATTCCTTCTGCATGCTTTGCAGGTGAACAATATCATCATACAAATTATCGGCAAAAGTTCCTGGTATGATTTTTCCAATACCACCATCTGGGCTGTGAATGATAAGTTTTCTTAAACGGCCTAATTCATTTTCAACATAATGTTTTTGTTGCGACATATTCCAATGTTTTAAATTGTATTTCAAATAGTTTTACAGAAGCTGGTGCTTCTATTAGGTCCCGATAGCTATCAGGATTGCGTCGCATACTTGTACGTTTTTAATTCTATGCAACAGAAAAATCAACAATGGAATTAGTAATCGGGCAGGCTGCCTTCACCTGATGCTATCAAATTGAGGAAATAAGGCAGCATGTTATTAACAGAAATATGTTTTTGGATAAACATGTTGCAAGTTAGGGAATTTGGTCTAAGGCGCAATATGCTGTTTCGGTATCAGTTTGCGGCGGGGTATTCAATTCCAATCAGTTGAAAAAAGGCGGTTTCATTCAATTCCTGAACATGACCCGGTGGGAGTGCTCCCAGTTTTAAATCGCCAATTGAAAGTCTTATTAATCGCTGGCAGCGGTGGTTAATGGCCATGCACATCTTACGTACTTGGTGAAACTTTCCTTCGGTTAAAGTTATGAGCAGCCATGTATGATTGTATTGCTGTCTTAAGTCATCCAAATGCAGGTAATGTTCTTTCACATCCAACACTTTTTCAACAGCTACCGGAACAGAAACATAAGATTCATCTCCCTTTATGGTTATGTGTACACCCTCTTGTAATTGCAGCAGTTGTTCATCAGTTACCAATCCTTTCACCATTACTAAATAACTTCGTTCGTGTTTTTTAGCTGGGTCAAATAAAAGCCTTGTTACTTTTTTGTTTGTAGTTAATATTAATAATCCTTCAGAGTGGTTATCTAATCTTCCAATAGCATGCGTTCCTGCAGGAAAAGTAAAATCTAAATGGCCCAGCAACCGCACATCATGTGAGCTGATGAACTGAGAAACCATATTATATGGCTTGTTGATGATGAAATAGCGGTGAAAAGATGAGTCAGAATTCAAATACTGCCTCCCCGTTTTAAAAGTCCGTTTGCTTTTTTCATTGATAGTGCAATAGTACTGTTCATTTGTTAATTTGATGAAAATAAATACGTCTCAGTTGAAAAAAGTTTTTTACAAATAATGGAATCGTTTTTTGTTTAATTGATTCTTCCGACTTTTGTGAACATTCAGGAGTCATAGATTGCTAAGTTTTTCTTTCTTTATAAATAAAAGCCATATGAGTACAGTTACAAAACCTGCTTACAATCCCATCAAATACAAAACACCAACAGGCAATCAGCTTTCCTGCAAAGGCTGGATACAAGAAGCTGCATTGCGAATGCTGCTCAATAATCTTGACCCAGCCGTGGCAGAACGACCTGAAGATTTAATTGTTTATGGTGGTCGTGGTAAAGCTGCCCGCAATTTTGAAGCATTAGACAATATCATTAAAGCATTGAAAGTGCTGGAAAATGATGAATCTCTTCTAATACAAAGTGGCAAACC
>JBKCJY010000438.1:0-18085 GCA_046301455.1 Chitinophagaceae bacterium
CACGAGGTTGGTTCCGTATTCAATCATTTGCGTGGCATGAAACGTACCTTCCGTACCCGTAAAACCCTGTACAATTACTTTGGAATTTTTATTCACCAATATGCTCATATGGAATGCTTTTTTTGTGGCGCAAAGATAAGGAGCGGAAGGGAAGATTTTAGACTTACAAAAAACGATTTAAGATTTGGGTCTCTTTGCTTCAAATAGCAGCAATTATCGGCCTGTTCGCTGTACCTCTACTTCGCTTTAGTGCCGCCCATCCCTTTGCAAATCCCGCAAAAAGTGGGGCAGCCATTTATCAATGGAAATTCGATTGAGCTTTTTTAATCTGCTAACTACCAGTTTTCAGGTCAGACGATTGTGTTGGCCGATGGAAAACAGTAACTACCTGCTTCTTTTATTGGGAACATACTTTCCTGTGTAACCCCATGTACAGCTGCCCCAGTAGCTTTGCCATTGAGCTTTGACATCATTTTTAAGTCGAACCATGTTTACACAACTCACCATCCATTCACCTTTAGGTTCAATAGTAAATGTTATCTCACCATCGTCATTACTGGTGTAAGAAGAATCAATAACACCATCCGGCATTTTATGCCACACATGAACTTTTTGATTTGCAAGCGGTTGTTTGTTGAAGAGTACTTTCATTTTCATGGGTTGCTTTGCTGCAACAATGTAGGGATGTGAAAGTGGAATTATATCTAATGGCAAGGAAGTTTGTTTTTTAAAAATATCTGTTTTATTGCTGCCAACCTGTACTATAGTTTTTGCAGAACGTTGATACCACTCTCTCCCAACTGAATCTGTTTCATTATGTTCTTTGCGATAATCTATGGCATTGGTTAAACCATCTTCAGTTAAATATTCGAGAAACTTTTGTGCATCCAGTTCAATAAAAGTATTGATGTTATTGAATACTACCATTACTGTTCCTTCTTCATACATGCTGAACTGAAGTGAATCACCTTTTTCATTACTGATGTTATCTTTTAGTGATGAGTCTACAACATCACCATAATACAAATTGAGAACGTTTACTTTTTCACGGTTGCCTTTCCAGTTTTCACCCCTAAATCCGTCACCCACTTTAAAACGAATATTGATTTCTTCACCTCTTGAAAAAATGTATTGTTGCGGCTCCAGCCAAAACTCATGCGCAAGTACAGGTAAAACTGCTATAAATAAAAAAGAGAGAAAGAATGATTTGAGTTTCATTTTCTACCCGCTTTACTGTTAAAGAATTAAGATAAATAACAAAAGACTAAAAACTACAGGCTATCGGCTCATCACTACTTTATCATTTCATCCATATTCCTGTCGTCACTGATTTTTCCTTTTACTTCCAGCATCCGCATATCTTTCGCATCCTGTAAAAACTCAGAGGCAAAAATGAATTTATTCAGTTCTTCATTTTTACTGAAGATGATGTCTTTGTTGGTGCCGCTCCATTCTTTATGTCCCTGGTGCATAAATAAAATGTTGTCACCAATTTCCATTACACTGTTCATGTCATGTGTGTTCACTACGGTAGTCATACCGTATTCAATCGTAATTTCTTTAATGAGTTGATCAATCACTAAAGAAGTCTTGGGGTCAAGACCACTATTCGGTTCGTCACAAAATAAAAACTTCGGGTTGAGTACAATTGCACGTGCAATACCCACACGTTTTTTCATACCTCCGCTTATTTCGGCCGGATACTTGTTATTTGATCCTGTAAGATTTACTCTTGCCAGTACTTCATTTACTTTTTCATGCTTATCTTTTTGATTGAGTTTGGTAAACATGTCTAGTGGGAACATCACATTTTGTTCCACTGTCATACTATCAAACAAAGCACTACCCTGAAACAACATTCCAATTTGCTGGCGAATGGATTTACGCTCTTCATCATTCATTTCAGTAAAACTTTCACCGTTGTATAAAATCACTCCATTGTCTGGCTCAAACAAACCAACCAAGCATTTCATCAACACTGTTTTACCGCTTCCGCTTGCACCGATGATGAGATTGCATTTGCCTGTTTCAAAAACAGCACTCACATCATTGATAACTGTTTTATCAGCAAAGCCCTTTATTATATTTTTTATTTCAATCATAGATTACAGAAGAATTGCTGCGAGTGCATAATCTGCCAGCAGTATTAAAATACAACTTACAATTACTGATTTGGTCCCGGCTCTTCCAATCTCCAGTGAGCCGCCTTCCACATGATAACCATAGTATGCAGGAATGCTGGAAATAATAAAAGCATATGTGTATGATTTGCTCATTGCAAAAAATACATTGTAGGGAATAAAATCTTCCAGCAAACCCTGATTATAAATTTCCGGTGGTAATATACCTGATAATTCACCTGCAATCTTGCCGCCCCAAATACCTAGTACAGCAGCAATGATTACAAGGCAAGGCACCACAATTAATGCCGCAACAATTTTTGGAAGGATTAAATATGTTTTGGTATTGATGCCCATTATTTCCAATGCATCAATTTGTTCACTGATGCGCATATTGCCCAGCTCACTTGCAATACGGGAACCTACCACACCTGCAAGTACCACACATATTAAAGTAGGCGCCAGTTCAAGGATGATGTTATCACGAACAATTACTGCAATTACACTTTTGGGAATAAGCGGAGTTACTAATTGATAAGCCGTTTGTACAGTAGTTACCGCACCTAAAAAAACAGAGATGATGATAACAATTCCCAGTGATCGCACACCAATTTCATTGCATTGGTGCATCAGCTCTTTCCAGTAAAGACGCATATTTTCCGGCCTGGCAAACATGCCCTTTATCATTAACAGGTAACGGCCGAGGTGCGTAAAAAAATTCATTGGATGAAGATAATGAAATATTAGATAGTCCACAGACCACAGACGATAGTCCACAGCAATGAACTAAACTCAATTGTTAACTATAAATAATTATTATCGCCTGTGGACTGTTGACCATGGACTATCGACCTTCTCCTCACATATCATGACTCATTTTCTTAAACCGTTTCCACCATGCACTTTTCTTGATTTCTTCCTCCGTATTTACTTTGGTTTTCATTTGCGCATCAACTACCGCAATTAATACCATATTAAAAATAGAACGAACACTGCTGCCCAGTTGTAAAATGTGCACAGGTTTCTTCAATCCTAACAAAATAGGGCCAATAGCATCTGCATCTCCCAATTCCTGTAGCAGGTTGTAAGCAATATTACTGCTGGCAAGGTTGGGGAAAATGAGCACATTGGGTGCGCCATTCACCAATTCGCTGAATGGATAGTTATCTTTAAGTATATCTTTATTAAATGCAACAATCGGTTGTATTTCTCCATCGCAAACAAGGTTGGGCTCACGCTCTTTTACAATTTCACGTGCACGTGCCACCAATTTTGCTTCAGCCGAATCACTGCTTCCAAAGTTAGAATAGCTGAGCATGGCAACACGTGGTGTAATTCCAAATGCACGTACTTCTTTAGCTACTATTTGTGTAATATCTGCAAGTTCATCTGCACGTGGATTAAAGTTCACTGTTGCATCAGCCAGAAAAATCGGGCCACGCTTGGTGAGCATAATATACATGCCTGCAATTTTTCTTACATTTTCATCTTTGCCAATAATCTGCAACGCAGGACGAATGGTATCAGCATATTTTCTGCTCAGTCCGCTTATCATCGCATCTGCCATTCCGGTTTCCACCATCATACAGCCAAAATGCGTACGCTCTTTCATTGATTTGGTAGCTTCGTAACGGTTCAATCCTTTACGTTGACGTTTTAAAAAGAACAAACGGCCAAATACATCACGCTGATGTTCCTGTTCTTTGCTTTTTGGATCAATCACAGGTATGCCTTCCAAATCAATTCCGTTAGCATCAGCCATTTGCTGAATATTTTTAATATCTCCGAGTAGAATAGGATAGGCAACACCCTCTTCAAAAGCCAGTTGTGCTGCTTTAATCACTTTAATATTTTCAGCATCAGCAAATACTACACGGCGTGGATCTTTTCTTGCTTTGCTGCCAATAGCACGCATAAGCTGGTTATCAATACCCAATCTTTTGTTTAGTTGAAGTTCATATTCTTCCCAATTGGTAATCGGATGTTTTGCAACACCACTTTCCATTGCAGCTTTTGCAACTGCAGGTGCTACATAACTGAGTAAACGTGGATCAAGCGGTTTGGGAATAATATAATTGGGGCCGAATGAAATATTCTTTTCATTGTAAGCCATGTTCACAATATCCGGCACTGGTGATTTTGTTAACTCAGCCAATGCTTTTACCGCAGCCAGTTTCATGGCTTCATTAATATTTGTTGCACGAACATCCAATGCGCCACGAAAAATATAAGGGAAGCCGAGAACATTATTCACCTGGTTGGGATAATCACTGCGGCCGGTTGCCATTATAATATCTTTACGTGCATCTATCGCATCATCCCATGTAATTTCAGGATCAGGATTGGCCATTGCAAATACGATCGGATTTTTGGCCATGCTTCTAACCATGTCTTTGCTGATGACATTGCCTTTGCTCAAACCAATAAACACATCAGCACCTTTCATTCCTTCTTCAAGCGTTTGGTTTTTTCCTTTTTGAATGAATAGCTTTTTTAATTCATCCAAATCGGTACGGCTTTCATGTACCAATCCTTTACTGTCAAATACAAAAAAGTTTTCTGTTTTTGCACCAAGAGCGATGTATAATTTAATACAGGCTATAGCAGCTGCACCAGCGCCATTCACTACAAATTTTACTTTGTCAATTTTTTTCTTTTGCAGATCCAGGGCATTGAGCAATGCAGCAGCGCTGATGATGGCAGTACCATGTTGATCATCATGCATCAAAGGAATTTTCATTTCTTCCTTCAGGCGTTGTTCAATGTAAAAACATTCAGGGGCTTTAATATCTTCCAAATTAATACCGCCAAATGTGGGTTCCAGTGCTTTTACAATCTGCACAAATTTTTCAGGGTCTTTTTCATTGATCTCAATATCATATACATCGATGTCAGCAAAAATTTTGAATAGAACACCCTTGCCTTCCATTACAGGTTTACTGGCTTCAGGCCCAATATCACCCAAACCCAAAACAGCGGTACCGTTGCTGATAACGGCTACCAGATTTCCTTTAGCTGTGTATTTATAAACATCTTCAGGATGTCCGGCAATTTCTAAACAAGGCTCAGCCACACCCGGAGAATAAGCGAGTGATAAATCTCTCTGCGTTTTTGCTTCTTTAGTGGGGATGACTTCAATTTTTCCCGGTCTTCCTTTGGCATGGTATTCCAGCGCCTGCTGACGACGTAATTGTTCTTTGTTCATATTTGTTTAATTATGCAAGCAATCATTGTTGACCATTGTTCAACAATCAGGGCGGCAAGGTACGGAAAATGAGGAAAGTGGTTTTTATAACAGAATTGTAAAAAAATGGATGCTTGTTTGAGAATTCAAAAGAAACCTTTTTTTATGCGTAAATTTATTCCTCAATTTGATACTATGAAACCTCTTAAAGTTTTAATGATTGCAACACTTCTTGTTTCTTTTGGTGCATGTAAAAAAAAGAGTAAAGAAAGAAGCTATGATGAAATTGTAATGGATACGGTAGTGTCTTACACTAAAGAAATTTATTTGTGGAATACACAATTGCCTGCTACACTCCCCGGTAAAACACCTACAGAAGTAATGACGAATATTCGTCAATACAGTATCGAGCCCGGTTTCAGCGGCCCGGTTGACAGATGGAGCTTTGCCATTTCAAAAGATGAATGGAATAAAATAAGCACCGGTGTGAGTGCAGATTTTGGAATGCGTGTATTTTTCAGAAGTGCAAATGATTTACGTGTTGCATCTGCGGATAAAAACGGACCTGCCGGTATTGCAGGTGTGCAGCGTGGCTGGAAAATCAATTCCATTAACGGAGTTGCCATTACTGATACAAGTCAAAGTAATTTTATTGTTACCACGGTTTATTCTTCACCTACCACACGGTTTAATTTTACGTTGCCTGATAACAGTACTAGAGAAGTAACACTCAACTCCCAGGTGTTTAGCAGTAACCCTTTTGTGATAGACTCCGTTTATACAATTGGTGCTAATAAGATTGGCTACTTTGTTTTGAATTCTTTTTTGGGTGATACCACACAAATGAAAAACAGATTTGATAATGTGTTTACAAAATTCAGCGGCGCAGGTATTACAGATTTGGTCATTGATTTGCGTTACAACGGTGGTGGTTATGTTTTACTGGCACAATACCTTTTGAATTATTTAGTGCCAGGCAGCGGTAACAATCAAATGATGTTTACTGAAGCTTACAATGCCAAGTATGCATCCAGGTTTAATGAAACAGTACTGTTTCAAAAGAAGGGTTCACTTAATTTAAGCCGCATCTTTTTTATTGTGAGCAAGCAAACAGCATCGGCAAGTGAATTAACCATTAACAGTATTCGTCCGTTTATGGATGTAAAAATTGTGGGACCAACGAACTCACACGGTAAACCTGTGGGTTATGGTGGTTACAGTGCAGGGCCATGGTATTTCTTTCCTGTTTCATTCAAAACCATCAATAAAAACAATGAAGCCAATTATTACAATGGCTTTGCCCCTGATTATATAAGTGCAGATGGATTGGATAAAAATTGGGGTGATGCAAATGAAGCTTGTTTGTTCCGGACTATACGATTTATTACAACAGGAAGTTGGTCAAGATTAGCACCCGTTGATGAAATACTTGCAAATGAACAGGCACGGCTTGCACCACTTAATTTGAAGATTGATGCACCAACGTTTAAAGGAATGATCAGTAGGAAAGGGATTAAGAAAATATATTGAGTGTCATTGATATCAAGGATGCTTGAGACAAACCCTGCAATTAAATATGCAGGGTTTATCTTTTATGGTTCAATTGATGAACCTAACCATGCCATCATTCCCATGCCGGTTTCAATTGCATCTTCATCAATATTAAATGTAGGAGTATGTACGCCGCTGGTAATTCCCTTTTCCTTATTCATAACACCAAGACGAAAAAAGCAGCCCGGTATTTGTTGGGAGTAATAACCAAAATCTTCTGCACCCATTCTTAATTCAGTTTCTTCTACATTGTTGGCACCCATAAATGAAGCAGCCTGTTGTTTTGCTTTTTCATTCAATCCTTCATTGTTGTAAACAGTTGGGTAACCAATATCAATATGCAAATCCAAACTTCCACCCATGCTTTCCACTAATTGTGTGGCATTGCGTTTAATGAGTTCATGTGCTTTGTATCGCCACTCTTCATCCATTGCACGGAAAGTACCCATCAACTTTACTTCATTGGGAATGACGTTGGTAGTAGTGCCGCCGTTAAATGAAGTAATAGAAAGCACAGAAGGGTTGTGCGGATTTCTGTTGCGGCTGATGATTTGCTGTAAACTGATGATAAGATGTGATGCAATTAATATTGGGTCAACTGTTAAATGCGGTGATGCTGCATGTCCGCCTTTTCCTTTTATCGTCATGTACAATTCATCAGCACTGGCCATTACTTTACCACCACGAAAACTGAGTTTGCCCAATTGTAAACCGGGATGTACATGCAAACCAAAAATGCATTGCGGCTTAGGGTTCTCCAAAACGCCATCACGAATCATATAACTGGCACCGCCGGGGTTACGTTCTTCACCAGGTTGAAAAATAAGTTTTACTGTTCCTTCCCATTCTTCTTTTAATTCATTCAAAATTTTTGCAGCACCAAGCAGGCAGGTTGTGTGCACATCATGACCACATGCGTGCATGATACCTTCTTTGATGGATTTATAGGGAACCTCATTTTCCTCATGTATGGGTAATGCATCCATATCTGCACGCAGGGCAATAATTTTTGATGAAGGATTTTTTCCTTCAATCAAACCCACTACTCCTGTCTCTGCCATTACTGTAAACGGAATACCGAACTCCTTTAATTTGTTTTGAACAAAGGCGGATGTTTCAAACTCCTGATAACTGAGCTCAGGATGTGCATGCAGGTGATGACGCACTGTAATGAACTCCTGTTTGTATTGATGCGCAAGTGATTGAATTTTTTCTTTAAGCATAGGTGCAAAAGTACAAAAAGAAAAACCCATCAAAACAATCTGATTTGATGGGTTTAAAATAGTTGAAGATTCGATTATTGCTTCTCTGTTTCTTCCTTTTCTTTCTCCGGTTTATATTCAATTTCACTGGGAATTACAAATACACCTGTGGGAAATAGTTTATTGAGGGCCTTCTTTAATTCATCGGCATCCTTCTTTTCTTCAAAATTACCGATACGTAATTTAAAATAAGGCGCCTGGTACATTAAATAGGTTTTATGCTCCGGATAAAGTGTAAGCAGCTGGGATTTTGCATTTAATGCCTGTGTTCTGTCAGTTGTGTTGAGTACCTGTATGCGGAAACCTTTGCTTCCCTTTTTAAAGTCGGCAGCTTTTTTATTGATCTCTGCTTTTTTTTCAACCAGCAGTTCATAGCGTACATCTTTTGTTACCAGTACTCCATTTTTTAAAGTATCGGTTGTAGTTTGTGCAAGGATTTTACCTGACATCATTATTAAGAATACAAGAAGGAAAAACTGTTTCATTTCAAAAATTGATTCATGGTTAACGTTCATAAATCATACCAATCATGAATTTATGAGTGGAATAGTTGTTTGATCTTAATATTTACTTCCTCCGCCACCAATATTTTCAATAGGATGCCAGGTTGTTTTAATTTCCTGTAAATCATAGATGAAATAAGGACTTTGCCCTGCATCGCTGTACCAGTTTACCTTATCATAGATCACAACACGTTTCACATTGCCTGCACCTTTCTCTTTGAGCATTTTTTGAGTAGCTTCATCTTTTTCACAATAGACTAATGCATTTACATCCATGTGATCGGCCATCCAGGGCGCCAGTTCGCTTGCTTTGCCGGTGAGAATATTTACAACACCACCTGGTAAATCAGATGAATTCAGTACTTCAGCAAACGTAACACAGCACAGTGGCTTTTCAAATGAACCAACAACAACACAAGTATTACCGCCTGCAATTACGGGTGCAATCACAGATACCAATCCCAGCAATGAATCATGCTGTGGTGCAATCATGGCAACTACACCTGTAGGTTCAGGCACTGAAAAATTGAAATGCGATGAAGCAACAGGATTAACAGCACTGAATATTTGCTGGTACTTATCACACCAGCCTGCATAATAGATCAATCGGTCAATGGATAAATTTACTTCATGCTCAGCTTTGGCTCTGGATGCATCTTGTTGCATCAGTTCATCAATGAATTGTGCTTTGCGGCCTTCCAGCATCTCTGCCATGCGGTACAAAATTTGTCCTCTGTTGAAAGCGGCTCTTGCACTCCATCCTCCAAATGCATTGCGTGCACTTTCCATAGCATCACGAAAATCTTTGCGTGAACTCAAACATACATTGGCCAGTTTCTTCCCTTTGGAATTTGATGGAACATAATAGCGTCCGCTTTCTGTTCTGGGAAACTGTCCTCCAATATAAATTTTATAAGTTTTTAAAACTTCCAATCTTTTTTCAGACTTGTGATTTTCCATTCCGCTTGGATTGATGTGGATGGAAGGTTTTTTTATAGTCGTCTTAGCCATAATGTTTTTTTAAATAAGATTTACATAAGCATTTAAACCGTGCAAACCACCTTCTCTACCATATCCACTTTCTTTATAACCACCAAACGGTGATGTAGGGTCGAACTTATTATACGTATTGGCCCATACCACACCGGCACGCATCTTTGTTGTCATGTTAAAGATCTTGGAACCTTTATCTGTCCATACACCTGCACTTAAACCGAACGGAGTATTGTTGGCTTTCTCAATTACTTCATCTTCTGTTCTGAATGTTTGAATCGTTAATACGGGCCCAAAAATTTCTTCCTGTGCAATACGGCTGCTTTGTGCCACATTGGTAAATAAAGTTGGTCTGCAATAAAAACCTTTGCTCGGTAATGCACAACTGCTTTGATGCATTTCAGCTCCCTCATGCTGACCAATCTTGATATATTTGTGAATCGTTTCTAATTGTTGTTTGGAGTTGATGGCACCGATATCTGTATTCTTATCTAAAGGATCGCCAACAATGAGTGTTTCAATTCTGTCTTTCAATTTTCGCAAAACTGTTTTGTAAACACTTTCCTGCACATATAAACGTGAACCTGCACAACACACATGACCTTGATTGAAGAAAATGCCATTGATAACTCCTTCTACAGCTTGGTCAAGCGGCGCATCTTCAAAAATGATGTTAGCGGCTTTACCACCCAGTTCTAATGTTGCTTTTTTATATGTGCCTGCAATAGCACGCTGAATAATTTTTCCTACATCTGTTGAGCCTGTGAATGCAATTTTATCAATGCCGGGATGATTGACTAATGCAGCGCCTGTTGCACCTGCGCCTGTAATGATGTTTACTACGCCTGGAGGAAGGTCTGCTTCCTGTATAATCTCTGCTAATTTCAATGCAGTAAGTGGTGTTGTTTCAGCAGGTTTTAATACAACGGTATTTCCTGTTGCAATTGCAGGTGCAATTTTCCAAGCAGCCATGAGTAATGGAAAATTCCAGGGGATGATTTGTCCGGCCACTCCAAGCGGTTGTGCCTTCCGATTAGGAAATGCATATTCCAATTTATCTGCCCAGCCTGCATAATAAAAGAAATGATTGGCAGCAGTAGGTACATCAAAATCACGGCTTTCACGAATGGGCTTTCCTCCATCCAATGTTTCAATCACTGCAAATTCACGTGCCCGCTCCTGCATCATACGTGCAATACGGTAAATATATTTTGCCCGTTCTTTGCCCGGCATTTTCTTCCACACTTTATCATAAGCAGTGCGTGCAGCTTTTATTGCTTTATCAACATCACTTGCATTGGCATCTGCCACTTCGCTCAGTACTTCTTCATTGGCGGGGTTGATGGTTTTGAAATATTTCTTTGAAGCAGGTTTTACAAATTCACCATTGATAAACAGTTCATACTTTTCTTTAATGGATGCAATGCTTTTGCTTTCCGGGGCAGGAGCGTAGTTCCATGAAGTATCAAACTTTAACTTTAAAGTATTGTTTTTTGCTTTTGCCATAAATCAATTTTAATCGATGGAGAAATAGTCTTTTGATTGATAGACTCCAGTTTTCTCTTTTACAATCTGCATTAATAAGTCATTCGCCAAACTGCTGGCACCAAATCGAAACCATTCATTATTCATCCATGCTTCACCCAGCACTTCTTTTAACATCACTAAATAATGCAATGCAAGTTTTGATTTGCTGATACCGCCTGCAGGTTTCATGGCAATCATTTTTCCTGTTTCATAATAGAAATCTCTGATTGCTTCCAGCATAACAAGCGTAACAGGTATGGTAGCTGCAGGTGATATTTTTCCCGTTGATGTTTTGATGAAATCAGCACCTGCATACATAGCAATATCACTGGCTCTGCGTACTTTATCATAAGAGCCAAGTTCACCTGTTTCCAAAATCACTTTCAAACGTGCTGTGCCGCACGCTTCTTTCACTGCTGCAATTTCATCAAACACAAAATTGTATTCGCCCATTAAAAATTTACCACGGCTGATGACCATATCCACTTCATCAGCACCATTGGCTACTGCATATTTGGTATCACTGATTTTTACAGCACGTGTTGATTGTCCGCTGGGGACTGCGGTTGCCACACTCGCTACTTTAATGCCTGAATTTCCCAATGCCTGCTTCGCTACTTTCACCATACTTGGATAAACACATATAGCCGCTACAGTTGGTAAGCCCGGATAAGCATCATGCAAATGCTGGGCTTTGTAACAAAGCTGTTTTACTTTGCCATCGGTGTCTTTTCCTTCAAGCGTAGTAAGGTCAATCATGTTGAGCGCCAACAGCAATCCGTTCATCTTCGATTCTTTCTTGATGCTTCGTTTGGTAAACCTTGCACCACGTTCTTCAATACCCACTTGGTCCACTCTTGGTGATAGGGAAAAGTTGGGGATTTTTATATTTGATTCAGCAATCATCTTTATTAAATATAGGTATCAAACTTACTAATATTCCTGTGGATGTGTTGAAATAAAAACATCCTCTTTTTGGAGGATGTTTTACTATAGAAGTTTGTTATTACGCATCTTTCCCATGACACTGCTTGTACTTCTTACCGCTTCCGCAAGGACAGGGGTCATTACGGCCAATCTTGGGTCCTGAAACAATTGGCTCCTGTTTTACATTGTCTGATGGGTCATAATAGTCAGGCGTTTCCATTAACTCGCTGCCACCACCTGCTGCAACTGCTTCTTCCTTACGTTGACGCAGTTTGCTCATATCTGTTTTTTGCTGACGGCCTTCACGAATTTGTCCATTGCCTTGTTGTTCAACCGGCAAGCCCGCATGACTGAGGAAGGAAACAATATTCTTATTGATTTCATTATTCAACTGGTCAAACAAAGTGAATGCTTCCACTTTGTAAATCACCAATGGATCTTTCTGTTCATACGTTGCATTTTGTACTGAAGTACGCAAATCATCCATGGCACGCAAATGGTCTTTCCATGCTTCGTCAATAAACGCTAAAGTTGCAGTGCGTTCCAATGAACTTACGAGTTCAGCACCTTCTGTATCTAATGTTTTTTGTAGTGGCGTTAATGCTTGTAAACCACGTTTACCATCACTGAAAGGAACGAATACATTTTCAATATTGGTACCTTGTGTGCTGCGGATATTTTTAAACACCGGCATCGCTTCTTTACGCAGTGCTTCACATTTGCGCAGGTAAGAAGTTTTGGCTTCGTTGTACAATTGATTGGTTAACTCAGTAGCATTTGCTCTGCCCAACTCTTCGGCACTTATTTTTGTTTCAATACCAAAGTTGATGATACAGGCCATTACAAATCCTTCATAATCGCCCGTTTCTTGAAACGAATTCACCAATCCTTCAGCTACTGAATAAAACGAGTTATCTATATCCAGTGCCAATCGTTCTCCACTCAACGCATGATTTCTTCTTGTATAAACTGCACCACGCTGTTTGTTCATTACATCATCATATTCCAACAAACGCTTACGGATGCCGAAGTTGTTTTCTTCTACTTTCTTTTGTGCACGCTCAATGGATTTGGTAATCATGCTGTGCTGAATCACTTCACCTTCTTTATAGCCCAATTTATCCATCATGCCGGCAATACGGTCACTGCCGAACATACGCATCAAATCATCTTCCAGCGAAACATAGAATTGTGAAGAACCGGGATCACCCTGACGACCGGCACGTCCACGCAACTGTCTGTCTACACGGCGACTATCATGTCTTTCTGTACCGAGAATAGCCAATCCACCTGCTTCTTTTACTTCGGGGCCGAGTTTAATATCTGTACCACGACCCGCCATGTTTGTTGCAATAGTAACAGCGCTTGTTAAACCGGCTTCCTGCACCACTTGTGCTTCACGTGCATGTTGCTTGGCGTTTAATACATTGTGCGGAATTTTTTTCTGCTGCAACATTTTACTCAGCAATTCACTCACCTCAACGGAAGTAGTACCAACAAGTACCGGTCTTCCTTTTTCACGCAACACTTCTATTTCATCAATAACCGCTTTGTATTTTTCACGTTTGGTTTTAAATACCAAATCCTGTTCATCCTTACGAATCATATTTAGGTTCGTAGGAATTTTCACCACATCTAATTTGTAGATATCCCAAAACTCACCTGCTTCCGTTTCTGCAGTACCCGTCATACCACAAAGCTTGTGATACATACGGAAATAGTTCTGCAGCGTAATAGTAGCGTAGGTTTGTGTAGCTGCTTCAATTTGTACATTTTCTTTTGCTTCAATGGCCTGGTGCAATCCATCACTGTAGCGGCGGCCATCAAGGATACGGCCTGTTTGTTCATCTACAATTTTCACCTGACCATCCAGCACTACATACTCAACATCTTTATCAAACAATGTATAAGCTTTCAGTAGTTGTAAAACAGTATGAATACGGTCAGCCTTAGCCGAATACTCTGTTAAGAAACCTTCTTTCTTTTGTAATTTCTGTTCAGCAGGTTCTTCGCTTTTATCAATAGCAGAAAGCGAAGTACTGATGTCGGGCAACACAAAGAAGTTGGGATCTTCATTGTCTTTAGTAATCATTCCCAGCCCCTTATCTGTTAAATCAACAGAGTTGCTTTTTTCATCAATATGAAACAGCAAACCTTCATCCACCTTAGGCATTTCCTTTTGCTGATCGGCCAGATAATAATTTTCAGCTTTCTGCAATTTTACTTTAATGCCCGGCTCGCTTAAATATTTAATCAATGGACCATACTTGGGCAAACCTCTCCATGCACGCATCAAAGCAAGTCCGCCTGTTTTGGGATCATCATCACCTTCCGCAATTAATTTTTTCGCTTCATTCAAAAACTGTTGTACCAATCTCTTTTGAGCATCAACCAGTTTTTCAATACGTGGTTTAATGGTAAAGAACTGTTGTTCATTACTGCCTGTGCTCACAGGGCCTGCAATAATCAATGGTGTACGGGCTTCATCAATTAAAATGCTATCCACCTCATCCACCATGGCAAAGTGTAGTTTGCGTTGTACTTTTTCCGCAGCATTCACCACCATGTTATCACGCAGGTAATCAAAACCAAATTCATTATTGGTTCCGTAAACAATATCAGCAAAATAAGCTTTACGTCTTTCTTCACTGTTGGGCTGATGTTTATCAATACACTCAACAGTCAATCCCAAAAATTCAAACAAAGTTCCGTTCCATTCACTGTCACGCCGTGCTAAGTAATCATTCACCGTTACAAGATGCACACCTTCACCGGGCAATGCATTGAGGTAAGCAGGCAATGTAGAAACCAACGTTTTACCTTCACCCGTTGCCATTTCAGAAATTTTCCCCTGATGCAATACCGAACCACCTATCAATTGCACATCATAGTGCACCATGTTCCAGGTTACTTCACTGCCACCAGCCAGCCATGATTTTTTATAATAAACTTTATCGCCTTCAATACGCATATGCGAACGCTTTACTACTAAATCACGGTCATGTTGTGTAGCTGTTGCTTCCAGTTCTGCATTATGGGTAAAACGGCGGGCTGCCTCTTTAACTACTGCAAAGGCTTCCGGGTGAATTTCGTTGAGAATTTCTTCTATCTGTTGATCACGCTCTTTGCGTTTTTTATCAATGGCCTGGTAAATTTCATCACGCTCATTAATTTGCTCAGGCGGTAAACCCTCAGCTCGTGCGTTCATCTCAGCAATTTCAGCATCAATAGCACTAAGGTGTTGTTTAATACGTCCACGAAACTCCTGTGTTTTACCACGCAGTTCATCATTACTTAAGTTTTGATATTGCTGAAAATACTGATTGATTTTTTCAACGATAGGAGAGAGTTTCTGTACGTCTTTTTCACTTTTGCTGCCGCCAAAAAGCTTTGAAATAAATCCTAACATAAAATGAGTTTATATGCGGTTGTTCGTTTTTAAAGTTTCTGTCTGTCAAATACAGTGCAATAAATTATTTGTGGCCAATTTGACAGAGGGGAACAAAGTTAATGCTTTCGTTGCTGCCATCATGCTTCCTATCAATCAGTTCAGATAGTTTTTTGTGATACTAGCTTTTGTACTAATGTCGGCGTTTTTGCGTCGCACAAATTGAGGTTCCGTTTCCATGGCATCTATTATTTCCTCCAAAACAACCCCTTAACTCTTTCACCTTCCGGTAGCTATAACTTCCCCTGTTAAACAAATCATAATTAACGCTGATTCCCCCACTTTACCCACCACCACGTACAAACCCTTGCCACTGAAACAATAGATTTGCCACTTATAATTCCAATAAAACCATCAACAAGCTTTCTATTATTTCTTCGTCAAATAATCAAAAACCAAACTATTTTTGATTAACGAAGATCTTCGTAAAAACTCATTAAACCATAGTCCATGCTTAAATTGATTTACACTGCAACATTGTTTTTATTATTCACAGCCACAGCTTTTGCACAACCCAAAGGAGTAAGTGGCCGCATTACAGATTCTACCGGTGATAAAGGATTAGACAAAGCCACCGTAAAACTAATTGAACGTTCCAATTTAAAAGATACAGTACGCACCTCCACAAACAGTAATGGGGAGTTTGAGTTTAATAAAGTACCTGCTTCTGATTATTATATTGTTGTTACCTACAGCGGTTACAAACAAATGATTAAACAATTTTCCAAACCAAGAGATGGGGTTTCATTTATTGATTTGGGTGATATTGTCCTGAGTGCTGATTATAAATCACTCGGTGAAATTGTAATTGAAGCACCGGCAGTGGTAATTAAAGAAGATACGGTGGAATACAATGCCAAACAATTTCAAACCAAAGCCAATGCAACAACTGAAGACCTTTTGAAAAAACTTCCCGGTGTACAAGTTGATCGTAACGGAAATGTAACTGCACAGGGAAAGCAGGTAACACGTATTAAAGTAAATGGGAAAGATTTTTTTACCGGTGATCCCAAAACAGCTACACGTGAAATTCCGGCTGATATGATTGACAAAGTACAAGTGGTAGATGATTACGGCGACCAAAGTGCAATGAGCGGAGTGCGTGATGGTGAACCGGAAAAAGTAATTAATCTTCAACTAAAAAAAGATAAGAACAAAGGCGTATTTGGCAGGGTGCAGGGGAGTGCCGGTACTAATGAACGTTATATGGGCGGGCTCAACCTCAATTATTTTAATAACAAAAAGCAATTGTCTGTCATCGGTAATTCAAATAACATCAACCAGTCTTCATTTGGCGGAGGTGATTTGGGTGGTTTTGGTGGTGGCAACTTTGGTGGCGGTCAGGGTGGTGGTGGCGGAAGACCGGGCGGCGGTATGCAGGTAATGATTGGAGGTCCCGGCGGCGGAGGCGGTGGCAATAATAATGGTCAAAACCAGGATGGTATTACAAGAACAAATTCTATCGGTACCAATTACAGAAGTGATTTTGGAAAACGCAATTCTTTTTATGGCAGCTATACATACACCAACAGAAGCACAGCATTGGAACAATTTCAATCACAATTCAATATTCTGAATAACTCTGATTTCATAACCAATCAAACAAGCATAAATAAACAGGGCACACATCGTGCATTTGCCAACCTTGAATTATGGATTGACAGTTTTAATTATCTTAAAATAAGCCCCAACTTTTCTTTACAGCAAACGGACAATAAATTAAAGAATGTGCTGGATGTATTAAACAGTGGAGGAAAAGTATCAGGCGGCGGTAACAGGGATACAACGATTTCTGACAGACCCAGTTTCCGAAGCAATGTATTGTACAATCACCGTTTCAAACGCAGAGGCAGAAACCTTTCTATTAATACAGACTTCGGTTGGAATGCCAATGAATCAGACCAATCAAGATTGAATGTAATTCAACCTTTCTTTAACGGAACAGGATTAACTCCTCAAAACACATTGCAGCGTATTACACAGGATAACAATGGAAGTAACATCAACAGCCGTATTGTGTATACAGAACCGTTGAGCAAAGAGCGACTGCTCGATATCAGTTATAATTTCAATTATAATTTCACGTTCAACGACAGAAAAACGTTTCAAAAGAATTTCAACACCAACCAGTTTGATTTTTTAAGTTCATTGAGCAATGCATTTGAAAATGAATTTAATTTCAACCGCTTTGGTGCCACTGTTCGTACAATTAAAAAGAAATACAATTACTCTGTAGGTGTATTATTTCAACCTGTAACACTCAGTGGTTATAATGTAAGTAAAGACACCGCATTAAAAACTTCTAAAAATTTCAACTGGTTCCCTGTTGCAAGATTTACTTATAACTTCAGCCGAACCAAGTCATTCAACTTTAATTACAATGGCAGTGCACAGCAGCCATCTATTTCTCAATTACAACCGGTGCTTGACAGTTCAAACCGACAGTTTCAAAGTGAGGGTAACCCCAATTTGAAACCATCCGTAAATCATACCATTAATTTTAATTACAACAACTTTAATTTTAGTAAGGGTACTGTGTTCTTTACCAATTTAGCCTTAACGACCATCAG
>JBKCJY010000439.1:0-3453 GCA_046301455.1 Chitinophagaceae bacterium
GTAACAGTTGTGCCCGGCTTGCACTTATTAATGATGTCTCTCACCGCTTCAAAACTATTGCCATTTACAGTTCTGTATTGCGGATCGGGGAAACCGGCTCCTGTACAATACAGTGTAAAACTGGTAACTGTAAACTGCACACCTTCAAACACAAAGTTTTCTAAATCCGCACGAACACCTAATTGTGCTTTAAATTCACTCACACTCATAATACCACCTTTGCTCTTACCAACCATTGCAACCGGATCAGGAACTGTTTTGACCCTGAATGTAAATTGTGATGATTTTCCATCGGCATTTACTGTAACAACTGCATTACCTGGGCTTGAAGGGCTTGAAACATAACGGCCGGGACCAATTTTACGCAAACTTCCGTTGTTAATACTCACATTTACTTTTTCATCACCAACACTTCCACCCGTTACTGCAAGTTCATTATCCAAACCAATGTATAATACTTTTACTTTTTCAGCACTTACGAAAGCGCCTGTGGGTGTACCCACTGTATAATCAATCTTCGTTTCACGCACCTGATCTTTACCATCCTGATCTTTATAACGAATGACAACAGGAACAGAACCTCCACCCGCACCTACAGCAGTTTTGTAAACAGCAATACCCTGATCATTTAAAGGCACTGCACGTCCACCAATAGTTACCTGCGGTAATGCGTTTTTACTGAATGCCCCAATTCCTGCAGAAATCTGTAATTCCTGACCGGGGAATAAATAAGTAGAGTTGGCACCAACAATTGGCTCATACGTATCAAAACGAACTACCACCTGTCCAATCTTATTATGAAATTCATTTACAATTCTGTTTTCAGTTGTTTTTACATCATTCTGAAACTTACTGAGCATGGTTAATGCCGCAACAGTCGGTGTCATATGAAAGTAAGCAGACGCCCATGTAACTTTTCCCATGCTTTGATTGACAAGCTTAGGCAGTTCCAAATTAATTGGAATTGTTTTGGCAAATTCACGGCCTATTGAATCATCTATAGCCAGAATTTTTGTTTTGTATTCTTCCAGTTTCTTTTTAAGTTTTTCACCTTCTCCCTGCTTATCCATAATACGGGTAGCAATATCAATATTGTCTTCTTTAAATGTTGAATTGGGGTCAGAAGGATTGAAACCGGCTTCAACTTTTATTTTCAACTTCAGGCTTTCGATATAGTCATAAACATCTTTTGTAAATTCGAGAGCCTTGTCAGCTTTGGGTTTCCAAATTCTTGCTTTTTCAGCAGAAGTTGGATCGGTAAGTTTCTCTTCAAATGACTTCATTATTGTTTGTGTAGATGAACCTACAACGCTGTTCGTTTTTACGAGACTATTATCAACCACTTTAAATGCATTGATGATTTCGGCTGATACATTCAGTGCCAGCAACGCTGTAAGCACCAAATACATCAGGTTAATCATCTTTTGCCGGGGCTCTTTAGGTAATGCCATGATCTTTGGATTTTGGTTTTGGTTAACTAATTGGTTTTCCTTTTTTTAATTAACGACCCTGCATTGCATTGATCATGTTACCGTAAATATTGTTAAGTGAACCTAGATTTTTGGCTAATGCTGAAATTTGATTGTGTGCTGCTTTTGCATCGTCCACACTTCCCTGCATGGCTTCAGAAGCCTGTACTAGATTACCATAAAATTTATTCAAAGCCTTGAGATGATTATTCGAGTCCTGCAACTCCAGCTCATAAATGGTGTTGAGTGAGCCAAGATTTTTAGTCATTGTATCCACTTGTTCATGGAATAGCTTTGTGCTTTCAGCCGCGCTATTGAAAGATGTAACAGATGCAGAGGCCTGCTGGTAAGCATCTTTCATATTTCCCATTACAGCAGCAGCTTCTTTAGTTTTTGTACTCAGTTCGCCGGTGGCGCTTACCACATCACCCACGTCTTTAATACCTCCGATTGTTGTATTTAACTTCTGAAAATTATCGCTTAAAGAGCGGAGGCTGCTGGGGGTAATATCAGCATCCTGCATCATTTTATCCAATGACGCAAGTGCAGGTGTACCTTTACCAGAAGATGGCTCCGGTGCAGCATGCAAGCCATAACCTTGTGTTGCCAAATAAGCATAAACAAGGAAAATACCGGCTTCAGTAAGCAGACCGATGGTGAGCATGAGGTCAGCAAATGAAAGGTGAAGGATTTTTGCCCAGGCGCCAAAGATTACTACTGCAGCACCTGCAGAAACGATAATGTTTGTGATTTTTTCGGTTGATTGAGAAACTGCCATAACTGTTGGTTTTAAAATAGTGATTCAATTTGTGGTACAGAATGCAAGGATTTTAAAATTGCCTCTGATGCCTTTGGGTGTATATAATTAGTGAATAAACAAAGATCATTTTCCCCGCTTCATGCCTACTCCGGGCGCCAAATCAATAACACAACGAAAGCCAATGTAAGACTTTGCTGTATCCTGGTACTCGTAGTTACGGGTACTTGTTTGCAAAAAGTAACCTACGCTTTGCCAGCTACCACCACGTACTACTTTACGTTTCATACGGGGAGGATCGCTTTCTTTGGCGTTCCAACGTATGTCGGGGTTCATATCATGAGCAAAGTTGTAACCACCTTCATAATACAATGAACTGGTCCACTCGGCCACATTACCGGCCATATTGTATAAACCAAAATCATTAGGCCAGTAGGCATCTGCACGAACGGTATAAAAACCACCGTCTTCAGGATAGTTACCACGGCCTGGTTTAAAGTTGGCCATCAAACATCCTTTGCGGTTACGTAAATAATAGTTACCCCAAGGGAACATTGATTGTGAACGTCCGCCTCTTGCAGCATATTCCCACTCAGCTTCTGTTGGCAGGCGGTAGTTGGATTCTGTTGCATAACCCTTGGTGTCGTTAAATGAGTTAAGCAGTCGAGAGCGCCAAACGCAAAATGCAGTCGCCTGTTTCCATGTTACACCCACTACAGGATAATTTTGGAAGGCAGGGTGAGAAAAGTAACGAACACTCATTGGCTCATTATAGCTGTAAGAAAAATCACGAACCCATACCAATGTATCCGGATATACTTTTACCGGAGTTCGTATAATATATTTTGAACGGGGCTCATTCGGCTTGCGGTAGGCTGCTGCTTTATAATCTACATATTCTTCCAGGTAAACCAATTTATCAGGGTCAATTTCCATACGACCCAAAATTCGGTCATCGGGAGCCATCATCAAAGAACCTAACTTCTCATAAATATTCTTCTCTTTCCAAATCCCCGCCATTTTCTTTTTGTCAAGGTTATTTGTCTTGGGATCAATATAACCAAGAATTGTAGCTGCAATCGAATCTCTCACCTCAAAAACAAACTGTTTGTATTCACGGTTGGTAATTTCAGTAACATCCATCCAAAATCCGCTGATGGACATTTGACGGTTACGGGCCGTAAATGAATAATTGATATCCTCATCACTTGGACCCATGTGAAAGGT
>JBKCJY010000440.1:0-2859 GCA_046301455.1 Chitinophagaceae bacterium
TCATTAACGGTACAGCGATACAAATAAATGCAGGTACCAATAAATGGACATTTCCTGTTTACAAAGCTGATGGTAAAGATTTAGTATTTGGCAACAAGGGCAAGCTGCTTTATTTTGCCAAACCGCTTTAAACAAGTTTTATATTGAAAACTTTTTCAAAATTAGATTTTACTTTTTGCTTAGCTTCTTCATAATCAACCTGCCTACCTAATTCTTTTTCAAGTGAAGCAACCTGTTTGTTTTCAATGCCGCAGGGAATAATGTTATTGAAATAACTTAAATCTGTATTTACATTAAATGCAAAACCGTGCATGGTAATCCATCGGCTGCAGCGCACACCCATTGCACAAATTTTCCTTTCTTTTCCTTTTACATCAGGATCTAACCACACACCTGTTTCACCCGCACTCCGCTCGCCTTTCAAACCATACTCGGCCATTGTTAGAATTATTACATCTTCCAAACGGCGCAGGTATTTACCAATATCCGTTTCAAATTTTTCTAAATCCAAAATAGGATAACCAACTATTTGCTGCGGCCCATGAAAAGTAATATCGCCGCCACGATTGGTGGGATAATATTCAATACCACGCCGCGTCATTTCTTCTTCACTAATGAGAATATTTTTTACAGAGCCGCTTTTGCCCAATGTATAAACGGGTGGATGTTCTACAAACAAGAGATGATGTGTAGTTGTAAGTTCTTCTTCAACCGTTATATCTTCAACAGTTGTTGTTTGCAACTGCCGTTGTTTGGATTTAATATCCAGATTTTTACGCAGGAGGATTTCCTGGTAATCCCATGCTTCCTTGTAACGCATGTGGCCTAAATCCTGAAAATGTACTTGTTGGGACATTATTATTTTCGGTCGACGTTACCGTCAGACGGGGCACAAAGCTACAAGTATTTGGATGTAAATCTGCAACACCTATTTTTGCTGCTATGGCAACTGATGATTTGTTGAAAGATGATGAACTGGAACGTACAGAACTCGATAATGGCGATGGCGCTGAAGAGCTGTATGAACGCAAGCGTTATGTGGTAAGCGGAGGACAAGAACCTTTACGGATTGATAAATACCTGATGGCGAAAATTGAAGGCGCCACTCGCAATAAAATTCAAAGAGGCATTGAAGATGGCTTTGTTACAGTGAATGCAAGTTTTGTAAAAGCCAATTACAAAGTAAAGCCGGGAGATGAGATCATTTGTTTTAGTGACACATCGCCTGATGAAACCAAGGTAGTTCCCGAAGAACTACCGCTCAACATTGTGTATGAAGATGATTCAGTAATTGTAATTAACAAAGTGGCTGGTATGGTGATGCACCCCGGCAGCGGTAATTACAATGGTACATTGGTGAATGGCGTGCTCTGGTATTTAATGCAGCAACAGCCGGGTTTAACTGAAGATCAGCTTCCACGCTTTGGAATGGTACACCGCATTGATAAAAACACCAGTGGTCTTGTGGTACTTGCAAAAAATGAAAAAAGCAGTTTGCATCTGGCCAAGCAATTTTTTAATCATACCGTAGAGCGAAAATACATTGCATTGGTGTGGGGTGATTTGAAAGAAGATGCAGGAACCATTACAGGGCATGTGGGCCGTCATCAGCGCTTCCGGAAAATTATGGATGTATATCCTGATGGTGAACATGGCAAAGAAGCCATCACCCATTACAAAGTGATTGAGCGTTTTGGTTATACCACTTTGGTTGAATGTAAATTGGAAACCGGTCGCACTCACCAGATACGTGTACACATGCAGCACATTGGTCATTCCTTATTTAATGATGATACCTATGGTGGTGATCGGATTTTAAAAGGAACGATTTATACCAAGTACAAACAGTTTGTTGATAATTGCTTTACAATTTGCCCACGCCATGCCCTGCATGCACAAACACTGGGCTTTGTACACCCACGCACGCAGGAAAAAATGTTGTTTGAGAGTGAACTGGCTGCTGATATGCAGGCAGTTATTGAAAAATGGAGGGTCTATACCAAGGCTAAGAATTTGCTGGAGGATTAATTATTTCACAAACATCATCTTATAATCCACATTCACCTTTCCTTTTGAAATATCATCAAGCTTGCCCTTGATTAGCTTGCGCTTTAGAGGTTTGAGATAGTCAATAAATAGTTTCCCTTCAATATGATCGTACTCATGAAGAATAACACGGGCAGTGATGCCATCGTAAGTTTTTACTTGTTCAGTAAAGTTTTCATCCATAAAGCGGATGGTTACTTCCTCAGCTCGGTAAATATCTTCTCTTATTTTGGGTATACTTAAGCAGCCTTCATTATACACCCAGTCATCGCCAAGCAATTCCTCTACATGTGCATTAATGAACACCTGTTTAACGCCTGGACGATCTGGATACATGAGCGTTTCTTCTTCATCCATATTGGCAAACATTTGCTGACTATCAACCACAAACAAACGGATATCACGGTTGATTTGAGGGGCAGCCAATCCCACACCATTGCTGGCATACATAGTTTCCCACATATCGGCAATGAGTTTTTGCAAGTCAGGATACTCCGGTGTAATATCTTTTCCTGTTTTTCTGAGCACATCAGCACCGTATGCTACAATCGGTAAAATCATTCACTTAAGTTGTGTGGTTTGGAATTAGAATTTGCAAATATACAAGTGGCAAACTATTTATAAGCAACTCTTACGTAGTACTTCCTACTTCGGATTTCTCTCCATGTATTCCTGCAGCATCATTGTAGCGGCAATTTCATCAACCAGTTTTTTATCCCTGCGCTGCATTTTCTTTAATCCCATTTGAAGCATGGCATCCTTAGCCATTTTAGATGTATAACGTTCATCTACCGTTTCAACAGGCATGTTGGG
>JBKCJY010000441.1:0-2799 GCA_046301455.1 Chitinophagaceae bacterium
GTATCAATACGAAAACCATCAATACCAAATTCTTCCACACTCCAGATTGCATGCTGTATTAAAAAGTTTTGTACAAAAAGATTGCTCTGATCCCAATCGGGCATTTGATTGGTAAACCAGCCATCACTCATGATTTTTTTATCAGCCTTTGCTGCATACGGATCAAAGAGTGTTTGGTCTTTGTAGTTGGTTTGTGTATAAGAAGGCCAGCGGTGAAACCATGTACTGTCCGGCATATCACGGTACAAAAAATGATCAATATCAACATGATTGTAAACTGCATCGCTTACATACTTCATACCTTTTTGATGCATAGCATTTACCAGATTACGCATGGCCATATAACCACCCAGCCTTGGATCAATTTTATAATGATCAGTAAATGCATACCCATGCTCTGTACGCTCAGTTCGGTCATTTTCCCAAACAGGATTGAGCCAGATGGATGTAATACCGAGGTCTTTTAAATAATCGAGATGATTTTCTATACCTTTTAAATCACCACCATGACGATTGAACACTGTATCACGGTTGAGCGATTGATCTCTCATGCCAGGTACACGGTCATTGGTTTTATCACCATTTCTGAAACGATCGGGCATGATGAGATACATTACATCAGCAGATGTAACTCCTTGTGCAAATTCTGTACCTCTGCCCTTTCGTCTTGCAGCAATGTTGAATTCAAAGTTTACAGTCTCTGTTCCTTTTTTTGTTGTGATGCCAATAGTGCCAGGTTTAGAAGTAGGTGCAATTGTCATATCCAGTATCACATAATTCTTATTAGCAAACCTGTTCACTTTTGAAATAGTTACACCTTGATATCTTGTATTAAAACCTGTGTGAGTACCCACACCTTCACCACGAATCATCAATTGAATTTTATTGTACTTCATCCCTATCCACCAATTGGCAGGATAGGTGTTGTACATGATTTGTGCTGACAATAAGATGCAACTGATTTGAAAAATCAGAACTAATAGAAATCGCTGTAACATAGTCGTAATAATTAATGTGCTTCTTTAATTACTAATCTTGCTGATATACCAGCAATAATCATAGCAACGCCAGCTAATCCAATCATGAAAATTGGAGAGTCATTAAAAAAATATTTTAAAAACAATCCACCTGTAACAGCTGCAATAATTTGTGGAACTGTAATTGTAAAATTGAATACTCCCATGTAAACTCCAGTTTGCTTAGGAGGTAATGCGCTTGAAAGGATAGCATAAGGCATAGCAAGAATAGCTGCCCAACCAATACCAACTCCTACCATTGCACCAAGCAACATGTATTTATCAGTACAAACTGTAACACCCAATAATCCCAAGCCACCAATGACGAGTGCTAAAGCATAAACCCCTCTTCTGCCAAACTTATTAGCCAGCGGTGTTAAAGCAATTGCAAATAAAGCTGCGGCAATATTCCTTGCAGCACCCATTACACCTGTCCAGTTACGAGCATCATTAAATGCTTCAGATTTAAAATCATCAATCGGACATCCCCAAACTGTATTTGCTATAGCCTGTGTTGTATATGTCCACATTAAAAACAAGGCAAACCAAGAAAAGAACTGAGTAACTGATAATTGAAGCATTAGCTTAGGTACTTTTCTCAGCAATTCAACAAATGAAATACGTTCTTTTTCAACAGAAACATTATTATACTTAGCATAATCCTGAGGATTGTACTCTTTTGTTTTAAGTGCAGTAATAATTACACTTAAAAGCAAAACACCACCTCCAAAGTAAAAAGACCATATTACTGTATCAGCTACTTTAGCACCTTCGGCCGGCTGGTTTGCAACACCAAAGTAATCAAGTGCATAAGGCAACATTCCACCCATAACTGCACCAAGGCATATTAAGAAACTTTGTACAGAGTAGCCAATGTTTCTTTGACTATCGGGCACCATATCACTCACTAATCCTCTGAATGGTTGCATAGTTACATTGAACGACATATCCATTAATAAAAACATAAATGCACCAAATACTAACGGAGAAAGTAACGTAGCAAATTGCTCGGAGTTTGGCATAAAAAACATTGCAAATGCAGAAACAAATGCTCCACCAAGAATAAAAGGAATTCTTCTGCCAAGTTTTGTCCAGGTTTTATCACTTGACATTCCCACAATTGGCTGAACAATAAAACCTGCTAACGGCGCAGCTAGCCAGAAAAAGCCAATGTTATGTGGATCTGCTCCATTTGCCAAAAAGATGCTGCTTATGTTTGCGTTTTGCAAATCATAACCAATTTGCACGCCCATGAAACCAAAACTTAAAAACCAAATTTGCCAAAATGTTAGTTTAGGCTTCAACGCAGATGATGTTGAAGCCGCTGAAGTTGATACTGCCATAATCAAATGTTGCTGCTCCATCCCTAACTGGAACAAGTATTGTAAACATATAAAATGCAAAAGCCCGTTTTAGGGGATAGGGCTTTTAAATTACAAATCCATCAGGCAAGATTGCTCCTTTCTTCACCACCACAATTCCGTCTTTAACGGAATATAATGAATGATCCGTATTTGCAAGATGTGCACCACCATTGATGCGAACATCATTACCAATGCGGCAATTTTTATCAATGATAGCATTCTTAATATAGCAACGTTCGCCAATTCCAATTTTAGGTATACCACGCTCTGCAGAATGTAGCATTTCTTCCAGCGTTTCATAATAATCAGTACCCATAATGTAACTGCTTACCACGGTTGTACCATGACCAATGCGTGTACGAATACCGATTACACTATTCTCCAAACGGCTTGCAAGTATGATAGAGCCTTCTGCAATG
>JBKCJY010000442.1:0-3925 GCA_046301455.1 Chitinophagaceae bacterium
TGAAACAGCATGGATGGCATTGGCGTTAAAGGCTGTGGCTTCCGTTCCTCCGGAAAAAGTATGCACATCACTCACTTGGTAATAAGCGGCGGCCACTGCAGCCCAGATCTGCCCTAAATGACTACGACGTGAATTGTGAGTACAAACAAATTCTAATTGCACTTTTTCATGATTGGATTTTTTTGTGCTGATATAGCCGGCAATTTTCTCCAGCGTTGCTTTTCTTTCAGCAGGAATTTCAGCAAAGTTGTTGACGAGTTGTGAGCAGCGTTGTTGGATAAGAGAGAACATGCAAAAATTATTGTGGGCATAAAGATATTGAGAGCGAAAGAAAATGAATGCGTTTACTAAAAATTAATGATACTGTTACACTATAAGACCAACGGTGCCATGAAAAACTAAACCCAGAAGTGTGCGACTTAAGGGACGAAGCCACCTGCACAAATGCCGGTAACCAAAAAATAAAATCAGAAAGTATAGAGGAGACGAACTTATGAACCGTGGGTCGCACAGTTTTAATGAGACTGAATACTTAACGATCAGTTCACAATTTTGTTGGCACAACTGCTGCTGGCAAAAGCTTCGGGTTTAGCTTTGAAGGCAAAGCCCATTCCGAGAATGTAACCCATGGCTTCACGCAGGGCTTCATTGCTTTTGAAATGCGGATTGGTGTTAATGTCGGCATGCACTTCCATATCCACATCATACTCGGTAAACAAATAGCAGAGCTCATACGCAATTTCAATACTCTTTGCTACTTCCACCAACATGCGTTCTTTAATGGAATATGCCTGCCGTGTTTTTTCATTGTGAATGAACATGAAACCACCATTACCTTCACGCAGAAAAACAATAACGGTTGCAAACTCTGTTTCTTTACCTTTTACCTGGCTATCGGTACCAATGCAAACTTTGAGGCGATAGCCTTTTTCCGTTTCACGGATGATGGCTTTTTTTACCTCTTCTTTAATGGGGAGGTGAATGTTTTCACCATTGAATCGTCTCCACTTCATATTAAATGGGTTTGCTAAATTTACTGAAATATTATTTAGCAATGAAACAGTTTGAACAAAACTGTTTATTAACAGATGGGGATAAACGAAACCCTTAACACATAATTAATATTGTCCTGTACTGAGCATTACAAGTGTACAGGCTTCAATGGCCTGGATATTTTTCTTCAATGCAAGTTTTGCCAATTCATCATTCTCTGCACCGGGATTAAAGATGATACGTTGCGGATTGAGTGAAAGGATATAATCGTAATAATTTTTTTGATGTGTGGGGTTGATGTAGAGTGTAACAGTGTGTACATCATTTATAGGCAACGGTGTTGTTTCAATTTCAACACCTGCTACAACGCCTTTGTATTTACCAATGCCCACCACATCATGCCCGGCAGCTTTTAAACGGTTGATGGCAAGAAAGCTGTAACGTTCAGGATGGCTTGATGCACCAAGTACAAGTGTTTTTTTGTTCATGAAATGAAGTTAAGATTAATGATTTATTACTTTATTAGTTGTGTCATATTATTCACAAACATCCAAACAAACACAACAGCAAATGTTACAAACAAACTGTTCATTCCAACTTCGCCCATCTTAAAGATGAGTTTCTTCGGAATATTATACATAGGATAATATGCAAATTGGGTGATGAGCTTGCCCGTCCAGTAAGCGGCAATCAAACCAGTGAGTGCAGTAGCCAATCCTGATCCGTTTTGCAAATCATGAACCAGTAAAATGGAAATCAAGCCAAAGGAAAAATTTAATCCCTGGATGTAATGCCCATAGGTTTTTGCAATTTCCCGGTTAAGAGGTTTGAGTTTTTTAATATCGTTGTACCAGTCAAACACACGATGGCGGATAAAGGGATAAACAAGTGCTGTAAATATTTGACCAATACCGCCAAGAATAATGAGCCAATGAGGAACTTGATATTTCATAAAAAAATTATTTAAGATGAACAAGATCTCTGTATTTTAAAATTTTCCACTCTTTATAACAAATGAAAACATAGAAAACGGCCATGAAAGGCGCAGCAAATAATAAAAAGAAAAAGCCAATATCATAAATGCAAAGGACGCCAATAAATAATAGGAAGATATAGTACATAAAGCGAATGCTGTAAGCACTGAACCATCCTTTTACTAAGTGAAAAATCATACTCAGCAGTTGAATACCCCCAACAATAAAATAGCTGGCAAATAATAACTCAAAGCTTTGTGTAATGGAAAAGACAAACACAAAACCAAAGATTAAAACTGAATTGATAACGATCTCTGCAAGTTTATACTGCTTCATGTTCTGTATATTTTATTATTTCAGAAAATATTGAAAATTAATCTTCTTAAAAAAGCCGGATTTATTTCGGCTTGAATTATTTCTTCCTTCTTTTATTTAAAGAGCTTGAGTGCAACACTTAAAAACCAGTTCTCATCACTTTTTACAACAACATCCAGCATATCATTGGCATGTGCACCAAATTTTTTAATACCTGTTACCGTATCAACAAATGTTTTTACTTCTTTATCACGGCGGTCGCCTTCCACTTTACTCAACTGGTCCATCAGTTTCATCATAGGGTCCAGTTCACGCTTTTTGCGTTCTTTAATAATTTGAGTGGCTACTTTGAAAATATCTTTCTCTGCTGTGAAATATTCTTTACGCTCTCCCTGTATGAGTACACGATCCACCAGACCCCAATCAATAAGATCACGGATGTTCATATTTACATTTCCCCTGCTGATGTTTAGCTGCTGCATAATATCATCCTGTGTGAGCGGATCAGGAGCAATCATGAGTAACGCATGCACTTGTGCCATGGTGCGGTTAATGCCCCAATGTGTACCCATGGCTCCCCATGTGCTGATGAATTGTTGTTTGGCTTCAGATAATTTCACAATCGGCTTTTATTTGAAAGGCCTAAGTTAAACCATGTTTCCGAATTTTCAAAATATTTTGAAAATTAATTTATTACTGAGACCATCGTTTTACAAATTCGTTTGATTTATCATGTCTCACCAGTATAGCAAACGGAAAGTTAAAACGGTTCACCATGTGTTTGTTTAATAAGCGGAGCGGAAAGGAAGGGAAATAACTTGAACGATTGTACAAATACGTTCGTAACCCATGATTTGCCAAAGAAACGCTGAATGATTCTTCCTGTGCGGAGGCGGTGTTCAAACTGACGATTCCATAGTTCAAGATAACGTCGTTCCATTTCTGCCCTGGTGATTTTTGTTTCAAGAAAAGCATCGATGCATTCAAATGCAATTTTGCTGCCATGCAAAGCCATGCTCATTCCATTACCGCAAAGAGGTGTAATCATACCAGCAGCATCACCCAGCATTAATACCTTATTTTCAATCTGGGTTTTAGTTTCAAAACTTATTTGTGAAATGGTTACAGGGGCATCGTACAGAAACTCCGCCGTTGTAAATATTTTTTTGAGATGTGGATTTCGGTATAAAATGCTTTGCTCCATCTGCTCGATACTGTTATTGCTTGCTTTTAAATTTTCAGCCGTAGTTAAATAGCAGAGACAATACTTTCCATCTTCAATTTTTGAAATACCACAGTAACCATTTTCAAAATTGTGAAGTGCAATAACATTCTGTGGATGATTGGTTTTGATGTGATACTTCACACCAATATAATTGTTGAGCTTGTTTGGTTTCTGCTGAACAAAGTTTCGATTCCATTTTACATCCAGGTTGCTTCTCTTGCCAAAGCTACCTGCTACTGCCTGGCATTGAGAATTGAACGTTGAAGATTGAACATTAAACATTTCGTTTTCATAAATCACATCGTTCACTTTTGTATTCTCCAACACAACAACACCAACCTGTTTTGCAATTTTGGATAATTCATAATCCAATGTATAACGACTGATACCAAATCCCCCAAGCGGCAATCTTGTTTCA
>JBKCJY010000443.1:0-3562 GCA_046301455.1 Chitinophagaceae bacterium
GACAGTATTCATAAAGATTTTATTAAAGAAAACAAGCTCCATAAAATTACCTTTAACAAAACAAAGTGAGCGCAGTAATTACATTTGCAAAAAAGAATAAGCAATTTATATGAAACAGTTTTTATTGATCATGGGTATTGCGTTGTTAGCAGCATGTGAAAGCAATCCCAAAAATCCAAAAGAACCGGCTACAACGCCACAAACAATTCAGGCAGAAAAAGATGCTGCTTTGGTTGACAGTGCAAACTGGACCAATGTACAATGGCTCGACTCTGTTCAAAACTTTGGCAAAGTAACTGATGGTGAAAAAGTGATGGTAGCTTTTCATTTTAAAAATACAGGTACCAAACCGTTGATCATTGCATCTGTACAAGCAAGCTGCGGTTGTACTGTACCTTCCAAACCTGAAGAACCGATTGCACCCGGTGGTGAAGGGGTAATTAAAGCGGAGTTCAACAGCGAAGGGCGTGTGGGTGCAGCCAATAAAACAATTACCGTTCGTTGCAATACAGCGGCAAGGGAATATGTTCTCAAATTTGAAGGTGAAGTATTAGCCAAAAAATAATTCAAAACAATAACAACAAATACAATGATGGATTTTATTTTATTAATGGGAGGCCCTCAAGGTGGAGGCGGCAGCATCCAATTAGTTTTTTTAGGTTTGATGATTGTGGTATTCTGGTTTTTTATGATTCGCCCACAGGCTAAAAAAGCAAAAGAGCAAAAATCATTTATTGATAATTTGCAGAAAGGCGATAAAGTGGTAACTATTGCAGGCATTCACGGTACTGTAAATAAAGTGAATGAAGACAATACACTTTCACTCGAAATTAATCCCGGCAGTTATATTAAAATTGAGAAATCATCCATCAGCATGGACTGGACAACTCAGTTGAATAAACCAGTAGCTGATAAGAAATAAAACAAGCCGATAGTAGTTAGCCGGTAGCCGATAGTAGTGTGTACTTTACTCAAGACTAATGACTACCGGCTATCGGCTTTCATAAAGTATGCTGAAGATAGGACTCACAGGAGGTATTGGCAGCGGCAAAAGTACTGTTGCAAAAGTATTTGAGGTGCTGGGCATACCTGTGTACTATGCTGATGATGCCGCCAAACGTTTGATGAATGAAGATAAAGCGCTGAAACAACAACTCATTGAACATTTTGGAACTGCAACTTATGTTGATGGCAAACTCAACCGCCAACATATAGCTACGCTTGTTTTTAACAACAAAGAAAAATTAGAGTTGCTCAATAGTCTGGTACATCCCGCAACTATTGCAGATGCACAAAAATGGTTTGCACTACAAACAGCGCCCTATGTGATTAAAGAAGCGGCTCTTTTATTTGAAAGCGGAACGGCTGAAGGTTTGGATAAAGTGATTGGTGTGTATGCTCCTGAAACGATCCGATTAAAACGGGTAATGGACAGAGATGGTGTAAGTGCCGAAGAAGTAAAACGGCGTATGAACAATCAAATTGCAGAAACAGTAAAGATGCGGCTTTGCGATTTTATCATCAACAATAATGAACAGCAGGCCGTATTGCCGCAAGTAATGCAATTGCATCAGCAATTGCTGGAGCTTTCAACGAAACAACATTCATGAGTTTACTTTTTTTCATCATTGTAGCAGCAGGACTTCCGTTTCTCAGTGCCATGAGTTATAAAAATATCAAAGCACTGGAGGCAGAAGAAAGCAATTTGAAGTTGGCCAAAACACCCATCTATCTACAATCCATGTTATTGCAGTTGGTGTTGTTTGCGCTGGCTTGGTTTGCTGTAAAAAACACGGAGACAAAAATTGTGCTGAACAGCGTGTTTACGATAAAGAGCATTTGCGCTGCTGCTGGTTTTCTTGCATTGGCATTAACGGTAGCCGGTTTTTCACAAAAATATTCAAAGCAAAAAGAGGAAAGCACATTGCATCACCTGTTGCCCGATACGGCATTGGACAGAGTGCTTTGGATCATAGCCTGTATTGTTGCAGCTTTTTGTGAAGAGTATGTGTACCGTGGCGCTTTGTTTCAATTAATGATGGTGGAAACAAATCATATCTGGATATTAGCAGCCTTGCTCAGTTCCATCATTTTTGCATTTGGACATGGCACACAGGGCGAGAAAGCGATACTGCAGATCATTCCGTTTGCTTTGGGTTTTCATGCACTGGTGTACATAAGTGGCGGATTGTTATTGCCAATGATTGTGCATTTTCTTTATAATATACTGGTGGAGATTTTATTTGGGAGGAAGATTAAGGAAGATTCAAAAGAATAATAAGCAATGAAATTGAAAACTGAATTAATTCAAGCATTACCATCAAAATATTAAGCACCTAACACTTGCCCCAACATCACCACCCCACTTTCTCCCCCCATTTTCCCAAGCTGAAATATTTATTGAGCGGCAGGTTAATGCCCAACTGATTATAAGCTGTTGAGTTTTGAAAATAACTTCTGGCATAACGTATTTGCAACTTGGGCAAAACTGCACCAACGCCTAATGAAAAACCCGTGAGACCATTGGGCACAGTGTTAATCCGTAACTCAGAGCGGCGCAGAAAATTATAACCCACTGTTACCTCTACCCTCTCGCCAATTAACAATTGAGTTGAAAAAACAAAATGCTGAAACAGTTTATCGAACGTAAATTTTTTGGATGATGGATTTCGAAAACCATTTTCATTATTAAACACCGTATCGCTATACAAAATATCAAACTGATGCAAATGATGTGCTGTTAATGAAAAACGGATGGGTGCTTTTTCCAATTGTTTAAAAATTCCAAACACCACATCAAAAGGAAGTTCTTCTGCTATGTTTGCATTGTAACGTTTTAACTGTGTCCCCATATTCATCGCTACTAATCCTATCTGCAACAGTTTTGCTGAATCTTTATACAACACACCTACATCAGCTGCAACAGCATTAGAACGATACAAACCATAATTGGATGCAATGTATTTGGCATTGATGCCATACTTCCATTTTTCCAGATACTCCCGGCTTGCAGAAAGTTGTATAACAAAATCTCTGGGTTTAAAATTGCCCAGAATATTTCCTGATGCATCTGTTTGTGTAATGCTTCCATAATCAAAAAACAAAACAGAAGCTGCAAAATTAGTTTTGAGTTTTGGATGATGTAAAGCCTGCATCCAGTGATAATTCTTGGCGCCATCATACAAGCTGTTGAAATTAGCTACCATCTGTGTGTGCATAGATGCATCAAGCTGTGCCGGGTTTTGGAACGCCAGTGAAAGATCGTTGTTCTGCTGTGCCACATTGATACCCCCCAATGCAGCCAGTTGGGGTGATGCAGGAAAACGTAAAAAATTATACGTATTGCTGCCGCCCAGTGTTTGTGCATACGCTGTTGCGCAGGCAAAAAGAAAAACGAGTATGCTGCTGATCTGTTTCAAATCAAATCTTTAATGCCGTAAATTACTGATTAATGTGTTATCTCAATAAAATACAACCTTACCATTCAATGGCAGGTAACTTCTATATTTGTATACAAACTTTTACATGCGTTATTTCCTAATCGGTTTTATGGGCAGCGGCA
>JBKCJY010000444.1:0-2490 GCA_046301455.1 Chitinophagaceae bacterium
TACTTCCGGATCTTTAATTTCTTCCAGGTAGGCGTAAATAGCTTTCTTATCAATGCTGTGAAGTGTCATTGTTTACCATTCGCTGTTGGGATAAGCCCGTTGCATATATTGGAGATCAGTTAAAATATAACCAAGATGCTCGGTATGTTTACCCGTTTTGCCTCCTGACTGCATAAATGTTTTTTCGGGTACAGATAGCGTTGCTTCTTCAAACAGGGCCTTTACTTTTTCATTCCATTGCTGATGAATTGAATTGAAGTCAACATTTGAAACAGATTCATAATTGACCGGTTCAAACATTTCACCGGTGTATCTCCACAGTTCATCAATGGCATGAAACATACGTTGTTTGCTTTCATCAGTACCATCGCCTAAACGAATCACCCATTCACTACTCCAGCGCACATGATAGTTGGTTTCTTTTAATGACTTGGTGGCAATGGCAGCTAAATGCTCATCACTATGCTGTTGTAAGTGTTGAAATAATAATTGCTGAAACTGACTGTATAAGTATTGACGGATTATCGTTTGCCCCCAATCACCATTGGGTTGTTCAACGAGCAGAAGGTTTTTGTATTCACGCTCTGTTCTTAAGTATGCTAATTTATCCTCGTCAGTATTTCCAATAAGTTCCGCTGCATATTGATAAAACAATCTTGACTGCCCCAATAAATCCAATGAAATATTGGTGAGTGCAATATCCTGTTCTAAGATTGGCCCATGCCCGCACCATTCACTATTACGATGTGATAATATCAGCGTAGTATCAGCTAAATGCAGTAAGTAATCTGTAAGAGATTTATTCATTATCCAATAATAAATTATCAATTAATCATCACATATAATTCACTTCATCAGGCAACTGATAAAACGTGGGATGACGGTACACTTTCTCAACTGCAGGTTCATATAGCTCGCCTGCTTCTTCAGGGTTGGAGGCAGTGATGTATTTACTTTCAACCACCCAAATACTTACTCCTTCCATTCTTCGTGTATAAACATCTCTTGCATTTTCAATCGCCATTTGCGCATCGGCTGCATGCAGGCTGCCTACGTGTTTATGATCCAAGCCCTGCTTGCTTCTGATGAACACTTCCCATAATGGCCAAGCCGCTTTATCTGCTTCTGATTGATAATTGCTGCCCCCACCTTTTTCTTCGGGAATATCTCCGTAATAGAATTTTCTGATGTTGAAGTTCATATCAGGCTGCTTTTTGTTGTGATTTGTTTTTTTGTTTTGCTGCGTGTGCCATTGCTGCTTCTCTTACCCATTTACCGTTTTCGTGTGCTTTACGTCTTGCATCCAGTCGTTGTTTATTACAAGGGCCGTTGCCTTTTACCACATTCCAGAATTCTTCCCAATTGATTTCACCAAAATCATAATGACCACGTTGTTTATTCCATTTTAAATCAGGGTCGGGTAAAGTCATGCCTAATACTTTCACCTGTTCAGCAATCATGTCAATAAAATTCTGACGCAGCTCATCATTGGTCTTGCGTTTGATTTTCCATTTCATGCTTTGATCGCTGTTGGTGCTTTCAGAATCTTTCGGGCCAAACATCATCAATGCAGGCCACCACCAGCGATTGATGGCATCCTGGCACATGGCTTTTTGCTCAGCAGTGCCTCTGCTTAAAACCAATAATGATTCAAATCCCTGGCGCTGATGAAAACTTTCTTCTTTGCATATACGCACCATCGCACGTGCATATGGTCCGTAGCTGGTGCGTGTAAGCATCACCTGATTCATAATAGCAGCCCCATCTACCAACCAGCCGATAGCGCCCATATCAGCCCATGTTAAAGTAGGATAATTAAAGATGGATGAATATTTGGCTTTGCCACTGTGCAAATCTGCAATCATTTCATCACGGCTGGTTCCCAATGTTTCAGCAGCGGAATACAGGTATAAACCATGACCCGCTTCATCCTGGACTTTGGCAATCAAAATCGCTTTGCGTTTGAGCGATGGAGCACGGGTAATCCAGTTGCCCTCCGGCAACATACCTACAATCTCACTGTGTGCATGTTGGGAAATCTGGCGGATGTTGGTTTTCCGATAGGCATCGGGCATCCAATCCTTGGGTTCAATTTTTATTTCTGCATCAATCTGCTTTTGAAAATGCTCCTCTAAATTATGAATGGACATAGCAAGAATCTTTGAGCAACAAATTTACGGAAAGCGAACGCCTGTTTGCAGTTCTTGTTGAAAGTATTATTTAAAGAAGAAGATGATTTTCATCACTTCACATCAAAATCCACTACCACTTTTTCTGTTTTGGGATGGCTTTGACAGGTGAGGATATAACCGAGTGCAATCTCTTCATGGTCTAAGCCCCAGTGAACATCCATTTCTACTTCACCTTCAACCAGCTTTGCTTTGCAGGTGCAGCAAACACCGCCTTTGCAGGCGTAGGGCACATCTGCACCCTGCTGCATGGCAGCATCTAAAATAGTAGAATCGCTATTTAAAGGAATGTCAAACAGAA
>JBKCJY010000445.1:0-2531 GCA_046301455.1 Chitinophagaceae bacterium
AAGAAATGATGAGCAGTTTTGGATTCCGCACGATGATTTTCCCGGAGTTCCCTTCAGATAAAATCTTCTATGTGTTTTTGATTGTTGTGAGTACTGCTATTCTTTCAGGCATATTTCCAGCCATCAGGGCATTACGTATGAAACCCATAGATGCATTACGAATTTAAACTCATGGCCATGACACAAACAGTGATTGATACACATAACATCAGCAAGATCTACAATCCAACCACCATACCGGTATATGCGATTAATGATGTGCACCTTCATATTGAACGGGGAGAGTTTACAGCGTTGGTTGGACCATCAGGCTCAGGTAAAACCACTTTATTAAATCTTATTGGCGGCTTGGACAGACCAGACAAAGGAAACATTCTCATTAATGGAGTTGATATCACAAAACTGAGTGCGAATGAGCTCATCAAATTCAGACTGCATAATATCGGATTTGTATTTCAGTCTTATAATCTCATTCCGGTTTTAACTGCAAAAGAAAATGCATAGTTTATTATGTTATTACAGGGAAAACATAAAAAAGAACGCCTGGAAAGGGTGATGCAGTTGTTCAAACAAATCGGATTAGAAGATAAATTAAACAACAGGCCTGCGCAACTTTCCGGAGGACAGCAACAACGTGTTGCTGTTGCAAGGGCATTGGCCTCCAAACCACAGTTTGTACTGGCTGATGAACCTACAGCCAACCTTGACTCAAGATCGGCATCCAATCTTCTTGATATCATGACGCTTCTGAATCAAGAAGAGAATATGACATTCCTTTTCAGTACACACGACCAAAGGGTAATTGAAAGAGCCAGAAGAGTAATTACACTTGTAGATGGTAAAATTGCATCGGATACTGCACCTGCAGATACAAAACAACCACACATGGTTCATCAACAAACAACATGAAATGGTTTACGTCAATATTATTTTTTTACTCAATTACTGTGAATGCACAAGACAGTACAATACAGGAAAATAAATGGACTTTGACGGGATATGTGAAAAACATGCAGTCAATAAGTTTTCCTAATAATATTGACCAGTTGCTTGCTACCAATCTTCTACACAACCGCATCAACACAAAATGGAAACCTACTGAATGGTTCACGTTTGCAGCTGAGTTCAGAACCCGTGTTATATGGGGTGATGAGGTAAGATTAATACCCAACTATGCCGAACAATTACGTAACAGCAATGAGAACAAGAATCTTTCTGTTACATGGTTAAACCAACGACCAATTGTATTTCATACCAACACCGAACGGTTATGGGTAGCATACCAAAAAAACAAATGGAATGTTCGTGCCGGCAGGCAACGAATTAACTGGGGTATTACAACTGTGTGGAATCCCAATGATATTTTCAACACCTATAATTTTTTAGATTTTGATTATGAAGAAAGACCGGGCAGTGATGCTGTAAAAGTAATTTACAATGTGAGTGATTTTTCAAATATTGAAATTGCTTATGCAGATGGAAATAAAACTGTAAAACCTGTTTCAGCTTTTAAATATGATTTCAATAAAGCAGGCTATGACATACAACTCATGGCTGGAATTTATGAAAACAGGTTTACCATTGGTGCAGGCTGGGCAGGTAGTATAAAAGAAGCCGGCTTTAAAGGCGAACTGCAGTATTTTGCAGGCAACACATCACAAAAAGCCCACCTCAATGCAAGTATTGAAGCCGATTATTCATTTAAAAAAGGATGGTATCTCAACACCGGAGTTTTATACAACAGTGAAGGACTACTTGCCAATGTATCCGGTTTTGATTCCTTGAATTTTAAATTCACACCATTAAACCTGATGCCCACAAAATGGAATTTTGCTATAACAGGTTCCAAAGAAATTTCACCTTTATTTTCAGGTAAAGCTACTGTACTTTATGCACCTGGTACTAATCTTTTGCTTTTCTTACCTTCCTTCAGATACAATATAGCTACCAATCTGGATGCAGACCTGGTGTGGCAAAGCTTTTTTGCAGAAACCACTCATTTCAAAGCACTGAACCACCGGGCTTTTCTGCGATTGAAACTGAGTTTTTAAACTACCTGTAACCACTCATTTAAATTTCTACATTCAAATCAACTCTTCCCTAACTTTATCACAAATCAATAATTGCATGAGAAAGATTTTGTTTTTTGCATTTGCAACACTTTTCAGCTTGGTTATAAAAGCTCAACAAACACAAAAACCTGTGTTGCATGGTAAACACTGGATGGCCATTACGGGCAAATCAATTGCTGCAACAGCAGGAGCTATGATGTATCAGCAAAAGGGAAATGCAGTAGATGCGGCATGTGCTATGCTTGCTGCCACCTGTACTATGTGGGATGTATTAAGCTGGGGAGGTGAAACACAGGCATTGATCTACAATCCTAAAACAGGAAAAGTAATCGGTATTAATGCATTGGGTGTAGCACCGACGGGAGCAACTGTTGAATTCTATAAAAGTAAAGGTTACAACTTCCCTCCTCAATATGGTCCCTTATCTGCTGTAACACCTGGCACATTTGGTGGTTTGTG
>JBKCJY010000446.1:0-6695 GCA_046301455.1 Chitinophagaceae bacterium
GCAACCGCCATTGCTTTTGCATCCGTTGGGTGAACCTGTTCCGCAGCTTGTACAGCTCATATAAAGTAAAAAGTAAAGAGTAAAAAATAAGAAAAGTGATAATGCGGCAAGCTGAGGAATGTCTATTTAGCTTATGTTGTGTCACTCACTTCTACGTTCAGTTCATTATTGAGACTTTTGCCCAACTTTTAGTACTATGTTGAAGTGCAATGCTGCTGTGAGCACGGCAGTACAAGTGTGCGACGCAACAGAAGACGCTCTTGGATTCAAAAGCCCGTTACACAAATCTTTTCTTCTGTCTTTTTATTGACCTGCTCATTTTCACTAAACCGTTCAGGGTCAATTCATCAAAAATAAGGATTTAATGGGGAATTAGGCGTGTGGCCATTGGAACGGCCTGACTGCTATGAAACTTCAATCACCGCTCCATTGGCAATGATATGATAGAGTTTGATGGTGAGGGCCATAAACAGCAGCTTGGCATTGGCGTTTCGTTCAATATAATAAGCGGCGCTGTCAAGCTCCTGCGTAATTGCCTGCATGCGGCTCACATCACATAGTTTGTTGAGGCGGTGGGCAAAATCTTTTTCGGTACCCGTGAGAGGTAAGTTTTCTTCACCCATCGTACGGAGGCGAATGCTCTGCTCCAGCAAATGCGTAAAGTAGAGGAGAAACTGTTTTTGTTTTTCACGACCCTGCGCACTGATGGTATCCACCCACTTTACTTGTGCAATGGGGCCTGTTTTTAAAATGGAGTTTAGCCACTCTCTCAACAGGCTTTGCCAATCTTCTTCCGCATGCTGAATGAGTTGCAACGCTTCACGGTAATTGCCTTCGCTCACGCCTGCAATTTGATTGGCCTGCTCTGCACTGAGATTGCTGCGTTGCTGCAATGCTTGTGCAACTTCATTGGTTTCAATAGGTGGTATGCGAATGGTTTGGCAGCGACTTATAATGGTTGGCAAAACCAAACTTTCATTTTCTGCAACAAGAATGAAGAGCGTGTTGGCAGGGGGTTCTTCAATCAATTTCAATAATTTGTTGCCTTCATTGCCAAGATACTCCGGCATCCACAATAGTAATATTTTGTATTCGCTTTCAAAACTTTTGAGATTGAGCTTGCGGATGATATCGGCACACTCGGCTGCCGTGATATTTCCCTGCTTGTTTTCTGCACCGATGAACTGCAGCCAGTCATACACATTACCGTAGGGATATTGTTTGATGAACTCACGCCATTCGTTGATGTAGTCTGTGCTGATGGGTTTATCACCGCTCTTGCGTGGGATAACGGGATAGCTGTAATGAATATCAGGATGAATGTATTGAGCAGCCAGTTCTGCACCGTGTGATGAAGCGGGTGCAGGTGCCACTTCTTCTCCAAACAAACCTATTACAGGTGCAGCAGCAGGTTTTTGCTTTTCACTCTGGCTCACCACATAATTGCTGAAGGCGAGAGCCAATGGCAAACCACCTGCACCCTCTTTGGCAATCATCAAAATAGCATGACTCAAACGGTTGTTATCAACCATCTCTTTCAACTGCTCAATCGTATGCTGTTGTCCTATGATGTTGGAGAATTGCATTGGAGGCGAAGATAGGAAGATGCAGATTTATAGCTTGAAAGAATAAGAGATAAGAGTTTATAATTAGAAACAAAAAAGTACCCGCTTTGTAGTATTGCTTATATGATAGAGGGGGGGATATATTGCATCCTCAATTATGGATGGCCATCCTATTTAAAAACATCAAACTCAAATTAAAATGAAGTAGCTAAATGGCTACTTCTATAAAACTGAAAAAATGAAAAATTTTAACCAAAAGTTGTTGATTGCATTTTTATTATCTCTAACGATTTTATCCTGTAAGAAAGATATTTACACAAAGGCAGACCCAGTTGTTTTAAACATTCAAAAAGAAGTAACAAATTGGTTCCAAAATGTCAAAACTAATCTGACTGACACCGTACAAAAGCTTACGAATGTTAAACTTGCAGGACTTGACTATTCTGCTGCTCAGGTTATAAAAAAAACTAATTCTGAGACAAATATATATTTCATAAAAACTGGATGGCAAAATGAAAAATATAGCGAATATGTTTCATTTGCTAAAACTGATGAAATCTATGAAACTGTCGGTTTAATTCGTGTAACCCGAAGATCGACCGAAATCGAACTTGAAAATATTAAAGGGTTTATAACTAGTAGTACACTTGACCCTGAGTTTAAGCTGATGTTTTATGGTTTGAACAAAAGACATATTATGACCTATGAAGGCTTAAAAGAGGGTGGAATTAAACAAATAGAAGTCATCAATAATGAAATAAAATTAGGGAAAAGTGGCGTAAGAAATACTACAATGAATAGTAGTGCAAACGGATGTATTGATTGGTATATGGTAACAACATATACATATCCTGATGGAACTCAATATCAAACTGAGCAGTACCTTACTACTACTTGTAATGGTAATAATGACTGTCAATCTTCTGATCCAAACGCTCAAAATTTAGAGTGCTTAAGCCCTCCAGGTGGTGGTAACGCAGGTGGAAGTCCTACAGGTGGTCAAAATGACTATCCTGATGATGGAAAATTAAGTTGTAAATCATTAGGTTTTAGAGCGATGACCTCTAATATGTATGAAGCAGGTGTGAGCGGACTTCAATTTGTCATGGATATTGCTGGAGGAGGAAACATTACACATAATTTTAGAAGTGTTTATGTAGGATTTCCTAGTCATACCGCAAACGGAACAACGTATTCCGCAGGTGAAGCAGCTGCAATTACGGCATATGCGATGAATAAAGCCGGGATGACAATGTCAATTACTTACTTTGGAATGAATGCAGCGCAAGCAAGTTTAATTACAACAACGCAATTAGAAAACGAGTTTAAAACCTTGGTTCAACTATACATTAACCAAGAAATAAACGCAGGTTCAACCGTGTCGTTTATTCAAAGTGGAAGTAATACTATCACAAAATCTGCTGTTTGGAATTCATCTTTTGAACAGCTTTGGAATGGATTAACAGGTAGTGGTTGTAAATAATTAAATTTACATCAAATGTAGCCCCAGAAGGGGCTGCATTTTTAAATACAAGACAATGCCTCATACAATTGAAGAATTAACAAATTTAGCTTTTAGCATATTTCCTAAGGGGATTACTGATAATTCAGATAGTTATCAGTTAACAAATGAGTTTCAAAATTTATTGCGGTTAACAGAAAAAAAAGAAGAATATTCACAACGATTAGCTTTGTTAAGCAGTGAAGTAGTTAGTTCATTTAACGAATACTCTTTTGAAAATTTTTCTATGTTATTAAAGTATGATAGATGCGTCAAAGGAAGATTTATGAAAACTTTTGAGAGCAAAAGCTCAATAGGACTATTCATAAGTTTAATAATACCTAATTATGTAATTTTAGAAATACCGCATTTAATTAACCCTAAGTCAATAAGAGATTTGAATAACAGCAAAACATATTATGATTTAAGTATATCCGAAAATCAAATGATCAATGGTGCCATAAATCTGAATGTTAAAAAATATTATCCGGATTATTCTCAGTTTGATATTGACTTATTAGATATCGAGGTGCCTGATATTGTATTTGACGGTAACGGGAGTTTAGCTTCTTTTTCAAATTCACTATATTCGAATAATATGACTTTTTTTAATATTTTTTTTAGCAGTAATTATTTAATTGCATGAAAATTATTTTGATTTTTTTGTCAGGACTTTCCTTTATGACTTCCATTTCACAAGTTCCCCCAAATAATACTTTAGTTGAAGAGATTTTGAATTTAAAAACATTGCATTTAGGCCAGAGACTAGAAATAAAGAACCTTACCAGTGTAAACGATAGCTCTTATTTTGAAATAAGGAAACAGTTTTCTCCAATAAGAATTTCCTTTATTCATAATAGTGACTTAAATGGGAAAGATACAAATATAAAATCGACATACTTTAATATAGATAGCTCAGGATTTGTCTGCGCTATAATCATGGAACTTACTAATAGTGAAAAGTTAATTAATAAACTGATGACTCTATTAGGCGAGTTTACTAATCAAATAAGTTTTAACACAGGACATTATTCTAATATAGTTTGCAAGGGATGGGTAAATCCAAACTTCTGTTTATTATTTTTATCAGAAGGAAGTAAATATCTATTAATATACTATAACTGTAACGCTAAAGAACTATTATGAGTACTTAAGAAGAGAATTTTATATCATAAAAATTGTATAGTATAGTTTCCCGAATAGCGAAATAAATAGAACGACCTTTATGCTAATTTACTTTTTTAGAAAATACTTTACAACCTCCCCGTTATCTCCTCACTCATCGGTTTCACTTTACTTGGGAAATAAGCAATCAGCTCTCCATTTTCATTAAGCAAAAATTTATTGAAGTTCCATTTTACTTCTGCATCCAGCACGCCGTTTTTTTCTTTGCTGGTGAGCCATTTGTAGAGATCACACATATCATCGCCTTTTACACTCACTTTAGCTGTCATGGGAAATGTTACTTTGAATTTGCTGCTACAGAATTCTTTGATTTCGGCATTGGTGCCGGGCTCCTGTCCGCCAAAGTTGTTGGCAGGTACACCAATTACCACCAGCTTGTCTTTATATTTTTCATACAAAGCCTGCAGTTCTTCATACTGTGGAGTGTAACCACACTTGGAGGCTGTGTTTACGATGAGTATTTTTTTGCCTTTGTATTTTTTAAAATCAATAATTCCACCTTCTAATGCTTCCATTTTAAACTGGTAAACAGTAGGTTGTTTAACTGGGGCGCTCTTGTTCACCGTAAAAGAAAAAGAGTGTAAAACAAATACAGCAAAAAATAATTTCTTCATAAAATTCAATTTTAATAATAACGTATCTACTTGTTGATTGTTCAAAGTTCGGGAAAAGGATTCGGGCAGCGCTTGAATTTAAAGGAGTTTATTGCCGCTCATAACACCCTAAATCAGGCAATCCTACCCTTGGCTTGCCTTCAATATCTGTGGTAAGAAACGTTAAAATGCCTTTGTTAATGGCAGGTGAACCTGCTTTGAGTTTAAAACTGTAGAAACGTTTGCCCGCATCTATACTGTCAAATGAAGGATTCGTGTTTTTTACAACATTATTGAGGGTTGTATTGGCAGGATCAGCTTTGGCACGGTAGAGCACGTTGTTAAAGGTAAGATTCAAAACTTCAGCGCCTTGCTTTTCTGTCACCACTTCATTCTCTACAAAACCTTCATCGCCCCACAAAATACAGTTGGTAAAATTGGCATTAAGCGGTGATGATAAGATTTGATTGTTCTGTTTTAAAAAATTGGAGGCAACCAATACCGGGTTCTTATGTGTTACAAATAAGTTGGAAAAGCTGGCAGCAGTGCAATGTGTAAAATTGTAAGCACCACCGTAAATCAGAGCAATATTGTTTCCGCAATTACTAATTAAACAATTGTTGGCTGTAATACTCGTATTAATCCCTAATACTGCCACATCAAAAATATTATCAAGATAGCAGTTGGTCATTATCAGTTTGGGATTAGCGTTGCCCGATGGTTTTTCAACCGCAACTCCCTGGTAACTGTTTTGAATATAAGTATAGGTTAACCGGTTGTTGATGCTGCTGCCACGGAAATAAATGCCGGGCCATGCACCTGGATAATCTTTGTACGGATCATCCAAACGGTTGCTTTTAAAAACAACACTGTCAGTTTTTGTACCGTTTACTATTAAAGTGCCATCAACTATCAAAGGCGCATCAGCATTTAAGTAAATTCTTGTACCGGGTTGAATTGTGAGCACAGAGTTGGTATCAACAATCATTCCGCCCAAAATCACATAGGGCTTTGTTTTTGTCCATGTAAAATTTCCCTGGAAAATAGTGCTGCGGATATAATTGGCATTTTGTCCCCATGCTTCTAATTGCTTATGTAGCCTATTGCCATTCCATTCAATGCGCACACTGTCTTTAATTACAAATGGTTGATTGGCGGCAGTTGGGTTCACATTCACCCGCACAAATACATACATGCTGTCGTTGGCTGCCAGTTCAAAATTGGTGAATTGAGTTCCCTGCGTTCCATCCACATTCATCTTGTAAGCAGATGCAACACCGCCCATGAGCTGTATATTGCTGATATTAATTTTTTGTTTGTTATCATTTCTGATAACAAAATATTTGGTGATGGAGCCGGCCGTTGTAAACACCGTATCAAACAATAAACTATCTCGGCCAATATCCAAACGGGCTTCAGTACTGGTATTAAAACTTTCTTTTCTGCAGGAGGTTGCAGCGAGCACAGCAAAGGAAACAAGCAGTATTGCGGTAAGTGGTTTCAACGGATGTAAAAATAAGCAGTGGCGCTTAATGTATTTTATTTTTGTTGTTAAATGGTTTATTAATCATCGCTGGCCCATGCAAGTACAGCAACACTCAATGCTGTTCCTGAATCTTTTACTGCTGAACCGCAGGCTTCCAGTGTAGCACCTGTGGTTATTACATCATCAACAAGCAATACATGTTTGTATTGGTTCAGCATTGCATCATTAATTTCAAAACTGCCGTCTACATTTTTCCAGCGTTCACTTCTGCCTTTTTTTGTTTGTGTATCCGTATAACGTTTCCGCTGTATAAATTCGTTTACAACAGGCACATTTATTATTTCAGAGATACCTTCGCACAAAAC
>JBKCJY010000447.1:0-3247 GCA_046301455.1 Chitinophagaceae bacterium
ACAAACCAACCAAAGTTTACTGTACATTCACTCTTTGAATCATCACTCCATAAACACAATAACATGTCTCAACAGAATTTCGCCAATCACGCACGCATGGTACCAGGTTATCATTATGTGGCTTTTGCTTTATGGGCGGCCCTTTTCATCGGCTCCCTCGTGAACCTGTTTCATTCAACACCCGATACCCATTATTCGGCAGCATTGATTGTTGTGATGAACATCTTAATTGTACTGATAGCCTGGTACGCCCGTTCCTTTGCATTAAAGGCACAGGACAGGGCCATCAGGGCCGAAGAAAACTTCCGGCATTATGTATTAACAGGCAAACCATTGAACAGCGGCCTGCGCATGAGCCAGATCATTGCGTTACGTTTTGCAAGTGATGATGAATTTGTGGCGCTGGCCCAAAAAGCAGTTGCAGAAAATCTTTCTGCAAAAGCAATCAAGCAATCCATTACCAACTGGAAAGCAGATACCTACAGGGTATAAGCATCCATCCTTAACTACAAAAACCATGAGGCTTGTGGCAAAAACCCTGAAGGTGGTAGCTCTTGTTTTGCTGGCGTTGCTCGTTTTGAGTGCGGTATTCTTTGGCTATACCGATAAACCCGTTGCCGAACTCAAAGAGAAATATGCCCCTGCTCCTTCCGCTTTCCTGCAGGTAGATGGTATGGATGTGCATTACCGTGATGAAGGAAACAAAGAAGACAGTTTGCCCCTGGTGCTCATTCACGGCACTGGCTCCAGTCTGCACACTTTTGATGCATGGACAGCCGTATTGAAAAAAGAAAAACGGGTGATCCGTATGGATCTTCCTGCTTTTGGTTTAACGGGTCCCTTCCCCAACCGGCTTTACAGCATGGATCATTATGTAGCATTTATCTATCAGTTTTTAGCAACCATGGGCATTGCGCATTGCATCATCGGTGGTAATTCACTGGGTGGAGATATTGCCTGGAACTTTACCGTTCAGCATCCGCAGATGGTGCAGAAACTCATTCTCATTGATGCGGCGGGTTATCCGTTACAGTCACAAAGTGTACCCATCGGTTTTAAACTGGCACGCATACCGGTGCTCAATAAAATGATGACGTTCATTACACCCAAATGGATGGTGGCCGCCAGTCTTAAAAATGTGTATGCCGATCCTTCAAAAGTAAATGATGCGCTGGTGAACCGTTTCTTTGAATTGACCTTAAGAGAAGGCAACCGTCAGGCCTTGATTGACCGGATGAACTTAGCACAGGATACCAGTAAGCTCGTGTTAATTAAAAACATTCAACAACCCACACTTATTCTCTGGGGTGAACAGGATCTGTTGATCCCCGTTCAATATGCCTATCGTTTTCAGAACGACCTGCCCAATGATACCCTGGTGGTACTGAAAAATGCGGGTCATGTGCCCATGGAGGAAAGTCCGCAGGAAAGTGTAGTACCGCTGCTGCATTTCTTAAGAAAATAAAATTGTTGCAGGTTATAGACTGCAACCATGGTTACAACTTCTGTTACTTCGGCTTGTGCCCTTAGACGGTACCGTGATGTTTTCCTTGATGATGTTTACACAACAAAAGGCACCGCCTGCAAATTAAATTTGTAAATACCCAAAACCCTTCTACATTTGTTTTCTGTCAGTGGCCGTTCAACGGCCCTTGTTTTTTGCCTCTCGTTTTTTGCCTCAGTCTATAAAGTTCATTGATTTTCGTTAGCGTCGGGTGCATACCCCTGCCGGTAACAGTTGTAGTAATTGCCTCTTTTAATTAACGTATTAAAACCAGCATTTATGAAACTATCAGCCTTTATTGCCTTGACTCGTGAAGAAAAAAAAGTTGTTGTAGTACAGGAAGGTGTGCCCCTTGCCAAGAGGGAACTGTTAAACTACATGATCTTCCTGTTTGATCTCAAAGATTGTTATGTTGAAACCTGGTGCCACCGGGAAACAAAAGAGGTGAATGAATACCGGGTGTTTCACAACCCCCAGCACCTGCGGCCCTATCTGGATGCGATTCCATTGGATGATCTGTTGCATCCGTAGTGGAGTAATAAGTAAATTTATTCTGTCGGCCCTGGGTCTGGTGATAACAGACCACGGGTGGACAAAAAATATACACATGAAAAAATGGCTCCCTACAATCTGTTGTGTGCTGAGTTTGTATGCGGGTAAAGCGCAGCAAACAACTACGGCACAAAAAATTCCGCTGCTCTTTCGCCTTGATGATATTGGTATGTGTCATGCAGTGAATATGGCGGCAGAAGAAGTGCTGCAAACAGGAATGCCCGTATCCATGAGCGTTATGGTGCCTTGTCCCTGGTTTACAGAAGCAGTGGCTATTCTTAAAAAATATCCCAATGTATCTGTGGGCATTCACCTCACTCTCAATGCCGAATGGAAGAACTACAGCTGGGGTCCTGTGGCAGGTGCAGGTGCTGTGCCATCATTGGTAGATTCATTGGGTCATTTCTTTCCCAGCAGGACGTTACTCTTTGGCAACAATCCAAAGCTTACTGAAATAGAATTGGAATTAAGAGCACAAATCAACAAAGCACTCAAGGCCGGATTAAAGATTGATTACCTCGATTATCATATGGGTGCTGCCATGCAAACACCTCAAACAAGGGCTATTGTAGAAAAGCTTGCGGCAGAGTACGGGCTCGCCATCTCACGTTATTATGATGAGGTGGATGTGGAAGGAGGTTATGCGGCACCGGTAGCCAACAAACTGGATACCTTGCTCATGAAAGTAAAGTTGTTGCAGCCGGGGGGCACCAAACTCTTTGTGGTACACATTGGTTTGGATGTACCTGAAATGCAGGCGATGGAAGATCTCAATCCTTCCGGACCAAAAAACATGAGTGCACATCGCAACGCAGAGTTGAATGCTTTACTGGCACCATCGTTTCAGCAATTGATTCATGATGCACGTTTCAGGATCGTAACCTATGGCATACTCAACAAAGAAATAGGATTGAACAATATGAAGAGGCCGGAGCGATTGTGAGGAATGCATACAGCGTGCATTGTCGTCCCGGGGTCTGGTGATAACCGACCCCGGGAGTTAGAATAGATAAAAATCCCGGGGTCCACTGCGTGAGACCCCGGGCGAACAAATCTTTCTGCAAAAGCAATTAAAGAGTCCATTCAAAACTGGAAAGCAGACACGTACAGGGTGTGAAGGGGAAAATACTTTCTTTTTGCAACAGGGCCGGTAAATACCGGCCCTGTTGCGTTAATGTTTGATTATGCGTT
>JBKCJY010000448.1:0-1749 GCA_046301455.1 Chitinophagaceae bacterium
AACTCATTACTAACAGGATCAAAAACTTTTGAATGCAATGATGAATTGTTGAACACATGTTCAACAGGCGCCACAATTTTTGGATAACCCCACAACTCATTTCCCGCTGCTCTTGAAAACGCACTGGTTACAGGAATATGAATAATATGCTGCCCCACCTTTCTGTTATCTAATGAACCGATTAAATCCAACCAACTGCTCAACGGTTTATTCATTCCCTCCGGTATAGAAGGAATGGCAACAATCACTTCATTGTATTTTCCTAAATCACAATCATCATAACGTACCAAGCCAATCGCCACCATATAATGTTTACCCCATTTCAACGCAGGCAGCAATCCTGTTCCTTCCAGCTTTTGCAGCACTGCTTGTTTATCGGTTTTAAATAAACAAACGGTGTAATGCACTTTTCGGAAATGGCAGGGCATGAATGTCTTTCCTGCTGAAAAAGAAATTTCACGCTGTGGTTCGCTAAAAAATGTTTGATTAGATTTCAAGCGATAGAAATTATTTTACATCCTCAAACATGCCTGTTTGTTTGTTCTTGCGCACATTATCCCAATTGAAATAGCGGCCGTTCATGGCCACATACACACCGGCAGGTAATGTTTGTGCAAAGGCAAGGGCACTGCCGAGATTAAAAAGTCCATCACTGCTGCCGAATTTGATGGGAATCATTGCACCGGTAAGTACAATGGTTTTATCGGCGGCTTTCAATTTCTTTGCTATGTATTGAGCGGTTTCGCTCATAGTATCTGTGCCGTGTGTAATCACAATTTTATCTTCATCAGCATTGTTGCACTGGTGTACAATCAGGTCACGATCATCATTGGTCATTTCCAAACTGTCAACCATCATAAGTGTACGAATCTCCACATCAGCTTTACATCTGCCCATTTCCAAAAGTTCGTGCATATGCGTATCATTGAAATATAACTGACCGGTTAGTTCATTATACTCTTTATCAAAAGTTCCGCCGGTAATAAAGATGCGTATAGCCATAACAATTTTTTGAATAGTGAAATTAGGGAAATAGCTACAACAAAAAGGGGAAACAGTAGGCACCGTTTCCCTGTATAAGCAATTGGTTGGGTATTAAATTACCAGACCTGATTCATTAATGTAGTTCACCAATGCAGCACTGTTTTTTAAATTGAGTTTCTTTAAAATATTATGACGGTGCACTTCCACAGTTTTTAAAGAAATATTAAGCTCCGTTGCTATTTCCTTAGATGAAAGACCATTTTTGATTTGCTTGATGATTTCAAGCTCTCTGCCGCTTAATGCATTGGCCCCGCTTGAAGTTTCATCATCAAAGGCCTGTTCGCTCAAAATGGTTTTTACTTCTGAGCAAATAAAACGGTTGCCTTTGCTCACTTCCACAATGGCTTCAAACATCTCCTCTTGCGGAGAGTTTTTGGTTACATAACCATGTGCGCCAAGCTTGAGCAGTTTTTTTACATATGCTGGTTGTGAGTGCATAGACACACCAATGATTTTGCTGGCTGGTGAAAACTTGCGAATTTGTTCGGTAGCCTCAATACCGCTCATGGGCGTCATATTAATATCCAGTAAAACCACTTTGGGCCTCAGCTGCTGTGACAATGCAACAGCTTCTTCGCCATTGCTGCATTGAGCGATTACATTAAAACGTGGGTCGCTGTTTAAAATAAAACTCCAGGTTTCACGAATGAGTTTGTGATCGTCTGCAATAAGAATTGTAATTTTCTCCATAAGATATTTGTTATT
>JBKCJY010000449.1:0-8388 GCA_046301455.1 Chitinophagaceae bacterium
CGGCCACACGCTCAACCTGCGGTGCAGATGTTGATGGAAGTGTGTAATTACATTTTTTGGCATCCTTTACACATGCTGCAAAAAAAACAGTCATTATTAACACAAACAACTTTTTCATTCTGTACTGTTTGATGATTTTAAATCTTCTTTCTTTTTAAGAGCAAGCAACTCCTGATAACGCTGCTCGTTAAGTTCCCATTTAAATTTCATACGGAAGATGCCATAAAAAACAGCAATGCCAATTACGGCCATCAATATTACTGTAAACTGTGATCCTGAGATATAAGGCATACGTTTATACCAGCCTCGCAACAAAAAACTCAAAAACACCGGTAACCCAAACACCAGCCCCAAAGGCAAACCCACCATCAATTGAGAGAGCAATTTCTTTTCCTTCTCTCTGCTTGAGCTCCAATATTGCATAAACGCTGCATCCTCTGGCTTCATATCCTAATTTTCAGCAAAAATAAAGAATCAGATGTTTCAGCCCGTTACAAGCCCATAATAGCATTAGCTATTGAAACAAACTGCTGCTTTACTCACAAGTATGCTGTTTTTTTTATAAGTTTGAAAAAAATATCCGTGAAAGTACAAGACCTGTTAGGAGAATATTTATACCAGCATAAGCAACTCACACTCCCTTCCATTGGAACATTTGAACTGGATGCATCCGTTAATGTGTATGAATCAAAAGAAGGCGTTTTACCCGAAGATGCCATCCGTTTTACACAAAACACACAGGCTGTTATTGATGATGCATTGCTTAACTTCCTTGTGCAACAAAGCGGAAAAATGAAACCACTGGCCATGAGCGATCTTGACTCTTTTCTTAACAATGGCTGGCAATTGCTTAACATCGGAAAACCATTCACTATAAAAGGTGTTGGCGCATTAACAAGAAAAGGCAATGATCTTTCTTTCATACAAGGTGCTCCCACACTTGAAAAAACAGAAGCATCGGGTGCTTATAATTTAAAAGACCGCACACGCCAGACAGAAGAAATAAAGGAATTGAGTTTTGAATCAGAAGTAAAAAAAGGTAATGGGAAAAAAGTAATAATTACGCTTGCAAGTATTATTGCCCTTGCATTAATTGGATGGGCTGTGTACTTAGCCATTCCTAAAAATGAAAACTCGGGATCAGAAGAAACAGAAATACAAAAAACCGATAATACACTAACAGGTACGCAACAGGATACAACTTCACAACAATTAAAAGACACAGTTTTACAGCAACTAACTTCAGCCGCTGACACTTCTTTTCAATTAATTCTTGCGTCATTTAAAGACACTGCTGAAGCAAACAAAGAATTAGCCAAACAAATGAGCCGCCGTAAAAATGTGACTGTGCAACAAAAAGATAGTTTGTATCAAATCATCTTAACAGTTAACCGCCTTAAAGCTGACACCGCTATAGTAAAAGACTCACTCATGAATTATTATAAAATAAAATCGAAGGTGCTTCAGTAGTCATGAAATTTAATCGCATTATTTTTTTTATTTACTTTTTAGTAACAGCAGCAGATTTATTATTTATCTATTTAAAACTGGATGAATGGAGATGGCTGAGCAAACCATTGCTTATGCCGTTGTTGATGATTGCAGTTTATTTAAATCGAACAACGATTCCGCTGTTTTACTGGATGCTGAGTGGTTTAGCACTTTCTTGGGCGGGTGATGTACTGCTACAACTCAAAGGAATGTTCATACCCGGACTTATTAGTTTTTTGTTGGCACATATTTGCTATATTCTATATTTTATTAAAATTAATTCCTCACATAAAGGTTTACTGCAACTGCAACCGATGATTGGATTGCCGGTTCTTATTTACATTCTTATTTTCCTGTGGCTGCTCTACCCTTTTTTAGATGCGATGCGTTTGCCTGTAACAGCTTATGGAATAACAATCGGCACCATGTTGCTCATGAGTATTAATACCAACCGCAAAGTAAATGCAACTGCTTCAGTGCTTTTTTTTAACGGGGCATTGCAGTTTGTAATTTCAGATTCACTGCTGGCTGTAAATTTGTTTGCATACAGCAGTACAGTGCTGAGCCTTTGTGTAATGGCCACTTATGCATCAGCCCAATATTTGCTGGTAAAAGGCAGTATGCAGGTGCAAACAATTCAACAATAATCAACAAATGAAACGGGTGTACGAAGAGGACAAGAAGTTTGAAGGAAAAGATTTTTCAACCTTTGGGCTCGCCATCGGTGAATATGAAGGATGCACATTTGAAAACTGCAATTTTGCAGCATCCAATTTAAGTGATATTCATTTTTTTGAATGCACATTCAGCAACTGCAATCTCAGTAACGCTGTAATGAATCAAACAATCTTGCGTTAAGTACAATTTATCAATTGTAAACTCCTCGGGATCAAATTTGACCAATGTAATTCCTTTCTCTTTTCACCAGTGTTTGAAAACTGTCTGCTGCAATATGCTTCTTTTTACCGGCTTAAAATAAAACAAACCCGATTTATTAACTGCAATGCAATTGAAACTGATTTTACAGAGGCTGATGCAACAGAAGCTGTGTTTGACAATACAAATCTGGCCCTTGCAATTTTTGAACAAACCAATTTGCAGAAAGCTGATTTCAAAACTGCAATGAATTATCAAATCAATCCATCAAATAACATCATCAAACAGGCTAAATTCTGTTGGCCGGAGTTGAAGGGATTGCTGAGCGAACTGCAGATCGAAATTGAATAATTGCTTGCCTGAAACTACCTTTTTGAAAAATAATTTCCTGCACCACAAATTTCATTTTATCTTTCTCGCATAAACCAAATCAAAGAATGAAAGCATCAATTCTGTTTTTGGCCATTAGCTGCTTTGCAGTAAACGGTTTTAGTCAATCCGCACTTGATTTATACAGAAAAGCTGAAACAGCTTATACAGCCAAAGATTATAAAACCGCTGCTCATTTTTTTGTAGATGGTTTACGAATTGATAGCAGTGCAACAATTATCTTTCGTTACTGGAACGCTGCTGCTGCATTTGCACAGGCAGGTATTGCTGACAGTGCTTTTCATTATCTCAACATTATTTCAAACTCTTCCAAAACAAACAGAATTGTTGCAGCCAATATTGAAAATGGCTATGAGTTTGCCGTTTTGCAAACCGATAAACGATGGAAAAGTGTTTTGGCAGCAATTCAAAGAAAAGCAGTAGCCAACGGCTATGAACAGGTGGAATGGATTTACGGAAGAAAAGATGGTGTGGCCTTAACACTTTTTCAATTAAAACCAAAAGTAAAAAGTAATGGTAAAGGCATCATCTTTGTTTCAAGCGGTGGTTGGTTCAGCAGCTACAATGGTATTGAAGTGAATACTTATTTAATGGAACAGTACTTAAAGAAAGGGTATACTGTTTTTAATGTTGTTCATGGTTCAACACCACGTTATGCAGTGCCGGATGCAATTAGTGATATCAAACGTTCAGTACGGTTTATACGATACAATGCAGCAAAGTTTGGAATTGATGCAAATAAAATAGGAATTACAGGTGCATCTGCCGGTGGGCATTTAAGTTTAATGATTGCTGTGAGTGATGAAAGTGTACAGCCAAATTCAACGGATCCTGTTGAGCGTGTTTCAGCACGTGTACAGGCGGTAGCCGCATTATTTCCTCCAACTGATGTATTGAATTGGGGCGGCCCCGGTTTGAATATGGTGAATGCAAAAGAAATTGTAAAAGCTAGAGGTTCTTATGGGGCTATTGATTTCAGAGTATGGAATGACAAGTATAAAATTTATGAGGAAGTAACTGATACAGCAGCACGCAGTAAAATAGGACGGGATATTTCGCCTATTTATTCTATTACAAAAGATGATCCCCCTGTTTTTATTATTCACGGTGATGCGGATGCAACAGTACCAATACAACAGTCAAAAACATTTGTAGCCAGGCTTGAAGGAACAGGAGTTAAAAATAAATTCATCATTAAAAAAGGCGGAAGACATATGCCGGATGATATGCTGCCGGAATTCAATGAGTTTGTAAACTGGTTTGATGAAAACCTGAAATGAAAAGTTGATTAAATTACTTTTTCCATTTTTACATAAAAAACAGTTCCATGTCCGTTTTCTGTTTCAAACCAAATATCGGCTTTCATTTGTTCGGCAATTCCTTTGCACATAGCAAGACCTAACCCTGTGCCGCTTGTTTTTGTAGTAAAGTTGGGATAGAAAATTTTATCACGCAATGAAATTTCAATGCCGGTACCATTATCTTTTATTGCAACAGTTACAAATTTTGCTTTGTTTAGCACCTGTACTTCTACTACCGGCTTCGTTTCTTCCGGTACTGATTCAACAGCATTGCGAATTAAATTGGTGAACAAACGGTTCATCTGTGTTTTATCACCCATCACCCAAACAGGTTCTTCATTGCTGTTATATAAAATTGTGCAGTCTGCATCCATTCTGAACAAATCAATTACCGCCTGCAATGATTGTTGCAGGTTAATACGTTCCAGTTTCGCATTTCCTATATTGGCAAAGTTTGAGAAATCAGAAGCGATATTACTCAAGTAATCAATTTGCTCCACCAGCGTTTTGGCCACATTCTGTGAAATTGCTTTTGTATCAGGTGAATTATTGTCAACAGCTTTCTGCAAATATTGAATACTGAGTTTCATTGGTGTTAGCGGGTTTTTAATTTCATGTGCTACCTGTTTTGCCATTTCACGCCATGCACCTTCACGCTCACTTTTTGCAAGCAACGCAGCACTTGCTTCCAACTGAAGTACCATTTTATTATACTCTTCTACCAACTCTCCTATCTCATCATTCCGTTTCCAGACTATAGCTTCATTGGCTTTACCCAATTTAATTTCTTTCATTTTTTCGCTGATGAAACTAAATGAAGAAGTAATGCGGTTGGTAACAAAAAATGCAATCAGCCCTGCAATTAAAAAAATAAATGCGTTTAGGTTAATCAATGTCACAAGAAAGCTTGAAATTTCCTGTCGTAATTCATTTTGTGATGTATAGTAAGGAATATTAAGATAGGCATAGGTTTTTCCCTTTTCATCACGCACAGGCACATAAATGCTCATGTAGCTGCGGCTGCCCACTCTTTCATAGCCAATAGTTTGCACCAGCATATTTTTCCTGAGGCGGTAATACGCATGCGGTTCCATGTGGCGGCTCAGTAATCCTTTGTTGTAATAATAAGGTTGTGAAGAAACTCGCAGGCCACCTTGCGGATCAAATACATTTACATCCACACCATGTATTTCAGAAATGCGGTTTACTTTCATTTGCAAATCACCGGATGCCACTTCATCATACACTTTTAACACATCATCCATAATTGATTGTTGCAGCAATGCCTCTTCCACTTCGCTGCGCATAATTTGAATGGTACGGCTTAACCGTTCTTTATTAGTACGACTGTGCCGGTTAATGAAAAAGAAGATGGTGGTAACACCTATTACAAAAAATGAAACGACACTGATGGCTGTGATGGTTGTGTGTACCTGTGTGCGAAAATTAAGTTGCAGCAACTGTTGCAATGACTGCTTGTTAATTTTTTTCGATTCAACAAACTGTACTATTCTGAAAAGCACCAGCATTACTAAAAAAACAAGAAAAAGGTATGCAAAGAGTGTAATTGTTTGCAGCCAGCCGTCTTTCCGCTTTACTATCACCACTGCCCTGTCTGGTGTTGCGTTATACCACAATTCAGAATAATCATTTGTGATGTGCTCATGAAACCCAGAAGGAGTTGTGTGATGCTCAGGCAGATGAATTGGAAAAGCATAATCATTAAAACTGCTCACCAGTTCATTATCTTTATACACAGCATAAGCATAAGCTGGTGAATATTCAGTTTGCAGGTTAAATGTTTTTGAAAACAATTCTGGATAAAATTTTTCATCGCTGTATCGGCGTGGTTTTGACAAGATGAAAACAACTCCTTTCGATTTGAAAGTGGAAGTATCCTTTACATCTCGTTTTGCCAGGTAATAAAACTTATCAAATGATTCTTCATAATAACGCCAATCACTTGTGCTCACTGCTTTACTCTGCAGGTTATAAATAGTATTGAGTGTGTTAAAAGATGTGGAGTCGTCATTAAAAAGTGGCTGTTCATCAGCATCAAACGTAAACAGTTTGGTGTCAAACTTATTGAGAAAACCAGAAAAATACTCTCCCAGCAAACTGTCTTTTAAATACTGATTGGAACCCTGAGTACGAAAACGGTAAAACTGCTCCTGCAAAAAACCTGTTCTGAAATTATTCAGTGCGATGCTCAATAAATTTTCAGCTGCTGGATCGGTTTGCAGACTTAGCTTCTCGGCCATGCGTTGCCTGTCAGCCCATTCTTTCCTGTTGTTCTCCGTTAAAAGCAAAACAGTAAGTGAAGCAGAAAAAAACAAAAGCCAGAACATCGCATAAGCACTTTGCGGCACAAATACCAATAATCTTTTATGAATATGAAATAACAAAACAAATAACAGTAACCATAACAACAAACCCAAATGAAAGAGTACATTAGTTCCTCCAATTGTAATGGTGAGGTATAATAACCCTCCTACAATAAGTAAAAGCAATTGCAACAACAATTTTGAAGTTGTAAGAAATCTTAGCCATAAAATCAGCCGCTCTGCCAGCAGGTAATAACAAACAGCCAAACATCCCAGGATAAAAAAACCAGTAAAGCTGTAAAATGTAAGACTGAAGAAATTTGTAACATCAAATGAAATTTTAGAATCAGCCACGAGACTCTTAACAGCCTCACCAAATAATAAAGTAAGAAAAAACAACAATAATGCTGCTAAAAACTCTTCAACATAAGGAAGTTTAAGAATTCGTTTATTAACTGAAGATGAAGCAAATCGCTTGGCAAAAAGCAGTACCCATAACAGTAACAATATATTTAGCAGAAAATCACCAAGTGATTTTAATATGTACGATGATCCATAAACAGCAGGATCAAACAGCTCAAACTGCCGCAGGTTAAATGGAAGCGGAACATAATAACTCAATATCCTTAATAATAACAAGCAAAGAGTTAGAAATAACAACCCTTTACCAAAACCTTTTTGAATTGCAATTTGCACTGCCGCTTTATGCAGCAACCACAGCAAACAAACCATTGCTGCGAGGCGCAATAATATTGTAAGCAGACTTAATGGTTGTGGTGTATTTTCTTTTTGTGTGAGCCAGAAACGGGTTTGCTTATTTTTTGTTTTAACAGCCAGGTTTGTTTCTGCGCTCTCACTTATTCCATAATAATCTTCAATTGAAGAAACATAGGCAAAGCTGTTATTTAAATCATTGGTAGTAACAAAATATTCCCACTTAACAGGAATAAGTGCAATTGCTGCAATATTTTTTTGTGAAGCTGTGCTAACCGTTTTGCGGATAACAACATAATATCCATTTATTAGTTTTTGAAACCATGCCCCATCTTCATGCATCCATAACGGGTTGGTCGGTTGTATAATTTGTGTATTCCAGAATTTAAGATCAATACCATCGTTGGTATACTGGCCAAGAAAAATAAAATAATCCTTAGCTGTAATTGTTTCAAATTCCTTTTCAGAAGCTGAAAACTCAAACAGTCGCTGCACTAATTGCTTATCAGCAATAATCTTTTCAAAATCTTCCTGCCGGCTGTTGATGCTACGTTCAATAGTTTTACGTACTTGTGCTGGCGCTGATGTATAGGACCAGTAGTATTGAAACAAAAATGAAAAAGTAAACAACCATGCTGCTAAAATTGGCAGGAATGCGTTTTTATAAAGAAAAGATTTTATGGTATGTGATGGGTTCACTCGTTTGTGGAAGCGGCATCTTTGTTTTGTTGCTTAATGCGGTTCCAGATGGCATCCATCTCTTCCAGTGTCATGTGTTCCAGTTTTTTTCCTTCACTCAATGCCAACTGTTCCATGCGTTGAAAACGACTAATGAATTTTTTATTGGTACGTTCCAACGCAAGGTCTGCATCTACCTGCAAAAACCGTGCATAATTGATGAGTGAGAAAAAAACATCTCCCATTTCATCTTCCATTTTATCAATATCACCAATAGCTACTACTTCTTTCAGTTCCTGTAATTCTTCTGTAATTTTTTCAAACACCTGCTCTTTATGATCCCATTCAAAACCCACTTGCTTTGCTTTCTCCTGAATGCGGATGGCTTTAATCAATGATGGTAATGACGATGGCACACCTTGGAGTACAGAGGTTTTTCCTTCTTTCATCTTCAACTTTTCCCAATTGCGTTTTACATCTTCTTCGCCATTCACATTTACATCACCATAAATATGCGGATGGCGGCCAATGAGTTTATCACAAATACCATTAATTGCTTCATCAAGTGTAAATTGGTTTTGCTCTGCTCCTATTTTTGAATAGAACACAAGGTG
>JBKCJY010000450.1:0-14271 GCA_046301455.1 Chitinophagaceae bacterium
CCTTTAAACCATTGCTCCCCCGGATCTTTATCTGCAGTAAATCCATATTGAAGAAGATTGCGGTATTGATACTTGTAACGCAGAAGCACCCGCTCTCTTCCGCCGGGGTAAAAGCTTGTTGCTGTAGTATCACCTTTACGTCTGAAGCCCTCGGCTTTTTCCAAAACATAAGTTGCTCTTGATAAAACAGAATGATCACCTTCTTTGAAACGTATTCTGAAATCATCTTGTACACTTAATGCAGGGCCGACAGTTATAAAGGGAAGCATCTTCTGAATAACATCTACACTCCATGCAGGAACAGCCTGCAATTCATAGATGCTTATGAATTTGCCAAACAACTTGCGGTAGTTTAGAAAATTTGCAATTTGTAATGGTGATAAAAATGGAAATTCATTAAGTTCAATTTCTGTTGCAGAATTGAGATTGAGTTTGTTTTTTATATACTGCTGAAGTGACTGAATGTAAGAATCATCATCTGTTTCACTTTCATCAACTTCAGTCAAGTTTTCAATTTGCTGTTCAACAACAGGATTTTCCTGTGCAAATGAAATCATTCCACAGAAACAAATCATCAGTATAAAACAAATACGTTTCACTCTTCCTCTTCGTTAATTTTATTGAAATTAAACAACAACATTACCGCAGGTGATACGCCAAGCTGCGGATGGTAATTGGCAGCAAAATCAAATCGCAACTGACCAAATTTTAAACCTGCGCCAATAAATGGCTGTGAGTTGAGTGTATTTATACCGCCTCTTATCAAAAGTTGTTTTACAAGTGTATATTGAAAAGCGGCGTTCACGCCAACATTTTTATTTTCTTCTTTAATAATTTCTGCAGTAATAAAAAAACGATCGGATGCTTCATAGCCAAAACCACCTCTGTAAACTGCTGCAATTTTTTCATCCGTTTCTTTACTAAGCATACCGCCAACGGGATTAAATACACTTAAACCCGCATGCAGTTTATCACTCAAATGCATCACCACACCTGCTTCAAAATGAAATGTGGAAGCTGCACCATAAGATGCCAAACGCAAATTGTAATAATTGAATTTTACACCTACATCAACTGTAGTACCCAATGAACGGGCATAACCTAAACCCAGCTGTGTTTCATTATAATTTGAATACCCAAAATAATCGGCTTGAATTCCAAAGTTACCTGAGCTAGTTTCGAAAGCACCTGCAGCTGTATATTGATTAAGTGCACTCAGCAAAAATCGGCGCTCCGCATACACGCCGGCAGAAGATGATTTCACATTGCTGAGGGATGCAGGGTTTACAATCATTGAAAAAGCATCAGCCATATTTTTACTGTAAGCTCCAATACCGGGGTATAATGATGAAAGCGGCTGCCGCACCGTTTGCGCATGTAGATACAATGAGCAGAACAGAAAACCAATAAGAAATAAATGTTTCAAGCAGTTGCAGTTTTAGGCGGTAAACTTAAGTAATTACTCAACTTATCAGAATTAAAATTTTATGACCAATGTAAAACGGGATTGATGCTTTATTTTTGCAATATGCAATTACTCGACGGTAAGAAAGCGGCACTCGCTATTAAAGAAGAACTTACACAAAAAACGGCTCAACTTATTTTACAAGGTAAACCAAGACCGCATTTGGCCGCCATTTTAGTGGGCAATGATGGCGCCAGTGAAACCTATGTTGCGTCCAAAGTAAAAACCTGTGCCGAAATTGGTTTTGAAAGCACATTGAAACGTTTACCAAATAACATCAGCGAAGAAGAATTACTGAACGAAATTGAAAAACTCAATCAACAGGAAGACGTAAATGGTATTTTAGTACAACTGCCGCTGCCTAAACATATTTCTGAAACCAAAGTGATAAAAGCCATTCATCCGTCAAAAGATGTAGATGGTTTTCATCCTGTGAGTGTGGGCAATATGGTAAGTGGTGCTCCAACTTTTATTCCAGCAACTCCGTATGGCATTTTATTACTACTGGAACATTTTAAAGTTGAAACAAAAGGAAAACATGCAGTTGTGATTGGCCGAAGCCATATTGTAGGAACACCCATGAGTATTTTGCTGAGCCGCAATACTTATCCCGGTAATTGCACAGTTACTATTTGCCACAGCGCAACAAAAAATTTAAAAGAAATTTGTTTGCAGGGAGATATAATCGTTGCAGCTCTTGGACGTGCTGAATTTGTAACGGCCGATATGGTGAAAGATGGGGCAGTTGTAATTGATGTTGGCATTACACGTGTAAAAGATGAAACGAAGAAAAGCGGCTTTAGTCTGAAAGGTGATGTAAAGTTTGATGAAGTGGCACCGAAATGCAGTTTTATAACGCCTGTTCCCGGTGGTGTGGGACCCATGACTATTGCAGGTTTATTGATGAATACTTACAACGCCTATTTGCAAAAACATAATTAATTGAGCACAAAAACTTCAATACAACAATTGCCAGTAATGGAATCTTTCTACACGTTACAAGGTGAAGGATTTCATCAAGGCCGTGCTGCATATTTCATTCGACTGGGTGGTTGTGATGTTGGTTGTGTGTGGTGCGATGTAAAAGATAGCTGGGATGCAGACAAACATCCAAAATTTAGTATTGAAGAAATCGTTGCAAAAGCAGATGAAGAAACAAATGCTTCTTCTTCAAAGCCAATTGTTGTAATTACAGGCGGAGAACCATTAATGCACAACTTAGATGCGTTAACTGCTGCATTACAAAATGAAGGTTATGAAACTAATATTGAAACTAGCGGCGCTCACCTATTAAGTGGAAGTTGGGATTGGATTTGTTTATCACCTAAAAAATTCAAAGCCCCTTTGCCAGATGTAGTACCACATGCAAATGAATTAAAAGTTGTCATCTTTAATAAATCAGATTTTGCATGGGCTGAGCAATATGCTGCACTGGTTTCACCTCAATGTAAATTATACCTTCAGCCGGAATGGGACAAAGCAGCGCAAGTAACACCACTCATCATTGAATACATCAAAACACACCCGCAATGGGAGCTGAGTTTGCAGTTACATAAATACATTAACGTTCCGTAGCAATAACAGATTTCATTTTTCGTTAAATTGAGCAATGAAATCCAGGCACTTGAAAAAACTTTATCTCTTCAGTTTTATATTCCTATCTCTTTGTACAAAAGCACAATGGTACAATCCTGATAAAGTTGATAAAAAACTCGGCTACAAATATGGAAGTGCTCTTAACCAGGCAAAAGAACGAAACTATGACGAGGCATTACGTTTATTAGATGCCTGTATTGCAGATGATGGCCGTTTTGTAGATGCATGGCTGAGCAAAGCAGGAATTTTAAGTGAACGAAGAAAATATAAACCGTCGGTTGAAGCTTATAAGAAAGCATTTCAATTAGATTCTTTCTATTCATCCAATTACTTACTGCCCTATTCAATTGCATTGGCAGGTAACGGAGAATTTGCAGCAGCTAAACATGCGGCCACGCAATTTCTTACCAAACAAAATTTAAACGAGCGAACCATTAAATCTGCTCAATACAGATTAAGCTGTTACAGTTTTGCATTAGAATATCAAAAGCAATACAATGTAACTGGTTATGTATTTGCTCCACAAAATTTGGGCGACAGTATCAATTCTAAATTTTTAGAATATTTACCATCAGTTACAGTTGATGGAAATGAATTGCTTTTTACAAGAAGAGTAAATAACAGCAATGAAGATTTCTTTATCAGCAAAAAAACTAATGGATTTTGGAGAACTGCTATTCCTGTCCCCGGCGAATTAAATACTTCCGTAAATGAAGGAGCGCCAAGTATTTCACAGGATGGAAAACAAATTGTATTTGCTGCCAATTATGGAAATGAAGGCGAAGGTAATTTTGATATTTATACTTCTTTTCTCAACAAAACAGGATGGGGGCCAAAAATTAATTTGGGAAAAAGAATTAATACAGAGTATTGGGAAACACAACCCTGTTTAAGTCCCGATAAAAAAACACTCTACTTTGTTGCAAGTGATCCAAGTGGTTTTGGTGGCAGTGATTTGTATGTTAGTTACTTGTTGCCCAATGGAAGATGGAGCGAAGCACGCAACATGGGTGCAGGCATCAACACTTCTGCCGATGAAGGAAGCCCGTTTATTCATGCAGACAATCAAACATTATACTTTACAAGCAAAGGCCATGCGGGTTATGGTGGTAATGATGTGTTTGTTGTAAGAAAACAAAATGACGGAAGCTGGAGCAAACCGTTAAACTTAGGTTATCCCATCAACACCATTGATGAAGAAGGTGGATTAATTATTGCCAGTGATGCAAAAACAGTTTATTTCTCCAGTGATGGATGGGATAGCCGTGGTGGATTGGATATTTTTAGTTTTGAACTTCCTGCACATGTACGTCCATTTAAAACATTGTGGGTAAAAGGAAATGTGTTTGACAAAAAAACAAAACTGGGTTTACCATCATCTGTTGAGTTGATTGATTTAGCCACAGCACAAATCATCAGCAATGTGCAAACAGATGAAGAAGGTAATTATTTAATTACACTCCCTGTAGGAAAAAATTATGCTTTCAATGTAAATAGAAAAGGTTATTTGTTTTTTAGTGAAAGCTTTATGCTGCTGCAAAAGGAGAACGACAGCGCATACAACATCAATATCGCCTTAACTCCTATTGAAGTAAATGCAAGTATTGTGTTGAAGAATATTTTCTTTGATACAAAAAAAGCAGATTTGAAACCAGAGTCTTTAATTGAACTGGATAAAGTTGTACAACTGCTAAAAGAAAATACCACATTGAAGATTGAGATAAGCGGGCACACAGATAATGTGGGTAAACCTGCTGATAATTTATTACTTAGTAACAACAGAGCCAAAACTGTTATTAATTATTTTGTTTCAAAAGGAATTACAGCAGCAAGATTGTCTTCTAAAGGATTTGGTGCGACCAGGCCCGTTGCTGAAAATACTATGGAAACCGGAAGAGCACAAAACAGAAGAACAGAGTTAAAAGTTATCAGCAAATAATGTATTTTCAATGCACTAATTTTAATTGCATTGAACACCGACCTCCTATATCAACTCGCCCTCACACAGGTTCCGCAAATTGGTGCTGTGCAGGCCAAACTGCTGGCAGATGAATTTGAAACAGCCGAAGCCATATTCAAAGCAAAGAAATCTTTGCTTGAAAAAATTGAAGGCATTGGAACAGTAAGAGCAACAAGTATCAAATCATTTCATGCATTTAAAGAGCAGGAAGATGAAATTAAATTCATAGAGAAATACAAAATAACGCCGTTGTTTTTAAAAGATGAATTGTATCCGCAACGGTTATTGAATTGTTATGACCCTCCTACGCATTTATTTTACCGTGGTACAGCAAACCTCAACAGTTCAAAAATTGTTTCGATCATCGGCACAAGAAACAATAGTGATTACGGAAAACAAATGGTGGAACAAATTATTGAACAACTATCGCCACTGCAACCATTAATTGTAAGTGGCTTGGCTTATGGTGTGGATGCTATTGCACACAAACAATCAGTAAAATATCAATTAGCAACAGTAGGTGTACTGGCACATGGTTTGGATATAATCTATCCATCAGCTCACAGATCTCTCGCCAAAGAAATGATTGCAGCAGGGGGCGGATTACTCACAGAGTTCAGAAAAGAAACAAAACCGGATAAACATCATTTTCCTACACGCAACAGAGTTGTTGCAGGAATGTGTGATGCAACCATTGTAATTGAAACCGGAGTAAAAGGTGGCAGCATGATTACAGCGCATCTTGCAAATTCGTACAACCGTGATGTTTTTGCAATACCCGGCAAAACAACTGACAGTAAGAGCGAAGGCTGTAACTATTTAATTCAAAGTAATAAAGCAGTTTTAATAAGAAATGGAATTGATATTATTGACCAGATGGGATGGGAGAAGCAAACAAAAAAAACAGCAGCCAGCCAAAAACAATTATTTGTGGAGTTGAATGATGAAGAAAAAAAACTTTACAACCTTCTTAAAGAAAAAGGCAGCTTATCCATTGATGAAATTAATTTGAGCTACAAGCTCAGCAGCAGTTCAATAGCAGCAGCGTTGCTTACAATGGAATTGCAGGGTGTAGTGATGAGTCTGCCGGGGAAAATATACAGCCTCACATGATGCACTATAATGAATTGTGCAAATAAGCTCACTTGCACAATTGGAAAACTGAACGATGAAGTGTGCGAATCTTCACAGGATGACTCGAAGGCAAATATGTTCCTTCGTATGCACAGAGCACATAACCAAAAATGTATTTCATAAATTGCTTTTTCGGCATAAAACGTGGTTTATAACACCAATTTGGAAGGAATATATCCTCCACCCTATCTTTGCACATGGCAACAAGAAAATCTCCCGCTCAGCAATTCAGCAAAAATTTTTTCGGTGAAGGATTAACGTTTGATGATGTACTTCTTATGCCCGCTTTTAGCGAAGTACTTCCAAGAGAAACGAATATTTCAACACAACTCACCAAAGAAATTACATTAAATATTCCCATGCTATCTGCAGCAATGGATACGGTTACAGAAGCCGGCCTTGCAATTGCACTCGCACGTGAAGGCGGCCTTGGGATACTGCATAAAAACATGACGATTGATGAACAAGCAGCACAGGTGCGTAAAGTAAAACGTAGTGAAAGCGGATTGATCATTGATCCCATCACTTTAAAACATGATGCAACTATTGGCGATGCATTGCAGTTGATGAAGGAAAATAAAATTGGCGGTATTCCTATTGTTGACGGCAATAATAAATTAACGGGTATTCTTACCAACCGTGATCTCCGTTTTGAAACCAATGTAAAAAAGAAAGTGAGTGAAGTTATGACTTCAACCAACTTAATTACAGCACCTGAAGGAACAGACTTAAAGAAAGCAAAAACCATTTTAAGTCATCACAAGATTGAAAAACTTCCTGTTGTAAAAAAAGACGGAACATTGATTGGATTGATTACTTACAGGGATATTCTTCAATTGCAAAGTCATCCCAATGCTGTGAAAGATGCATTTGGAAGATTATTGGTTGGCGCTGCATTGGGTATTACTCCCGATTTGTATGACCGTGCTTATGCATTGCAGCAAGTGGGTGTTGATGTTGTGGGATTGGACAGTGCACATGGCCACAGTAAAGGTGTAATGGATGCTGTGAAAGGATTGAAAAAGAAATTTAAAAAACTACAGGTTATTGCAGGTAATGCAGGTACAGGTGCAGGCGCTAAAGCATTGGCTGATGCGGGTGCTGATGCAGTGAAAATTGGAATTGGCCCCGGTAGTATTTGTACCACACGTATTGTTGCGGGGATTGGTGTACCCCAACTCACTGCTATTATGGAAGCTAGTAATGCTTTGAAACAAAAAGGAGTTCCGGTAATTGCAGATGGTGGTATTCGTTATACAGGCGATATGGTAAAAGCATTGGCAGCTGGTGCCAATACCGTAATGATGGGAAGCGTGTTTGCAGGCACTGAAGAAAGCCCTGGAGAGACCATTATTTTTGAAGGAAGAAAATTCAAACAATACCGTGGCATGGGTTCGATTGGTGCCATGCAACAAGGAAGTGGTGATCGATATTTTCAGGATGTAGAAGATGGAATTAAAAAGCTGGTCCCCGAAGGTATTGAAGGTCGTGTGCCATTTAAAGGAAACGTTTCTGAAATTGTTCATCAATACACTGGTGGTTTGCGTGCAGGTATGGGGTATTGTGGCGCTAAAAGCATTAAAGAATTACAAAGCGCTACGTTTATAAAAATCACCAATGCAGGCATGAAAGAAAGCCATGCGCATGATGTAATTATTACAAAAGAAAGCCCAAACTATTCCAGATAAAATATGAAACAAACACTATTTATTTTCTTTCTTATTTCAGCTTGTAGTTGTTTTTCACAGGAAACTGCAATAACAAAAGATGGCAGAAAAGTGCTATTGCATGATGATGGCACCTGGAAATATGTTCAGGATGTAAATGGAGTCAAAATGCCGGATAGTACTTTAAAAAAGTTTTCAAAAGCTGCAACAGCCAAAACTTTACTTACATCAAAAAGAACAAATCATGCCTTGTGGTATGATGCCGCAAAATGGAATTTAACCGATTTAAAAATTTCTGACGCCAGTGAGTACCTTTTAAAACTTAAAAATGAAGACGCCTATTGCATAACAGTAGTGGAGCGATTGCAAATACCGCTTGAAAGCTTTAAAGATATTGTTATAAAAAGTTTGAAAATGCGGGGTATTGAAAATATTGAAATTCTAGATGAAGAATACAGAATAGTGAATAATATAAGAGTATTGTACCTGAAGTTCTCTGCTGCAAACGATGGTGTAATTTTTACATATTGCGGTTATTATTTCAGTAATGAATCCGGCACATCCCAAATCTTATGCTACACTTCACCCAATTTATTAAAACAATATAAACCAGAGTTTGATAAACTTCTGAATGGATTTGTTATACAGGAAGACAAACCAAAAGAATAAATAAGAATTGAATTATAAAAATCCCATACTGCTCTCTCTTCTTTCCGGCGTTTTATTTTTTCTTGCATGGCCCACAGTAAGTTTTACTGTGGCTGTTTTCTTTGCATTCATCCCACTATTTATAATTGAGCAGCAACAGTATTCAAGAGCAAAATACTTTGCGTTGATTTACCTGGCTTTATTTGTTTGGAATGTTACAACCACATGGTGGATTTGGAATTCAACAATTATGGGAGCTGTAATGGCTATACTTGCAAACAGTTTACTCATGAGCATTCCATGGATGGGTTTTAATTACATCAATAAAAAGCTGGGATCTGCATGGGGTTATCCATCATTCATCATTTTTTGGATGAGTTTTGAATACATTCATTTGCAGGATTGGGGATTGAGCTGGCCCTGGCTCACACTGGGCAATGTATTTGCATCAAGAGTGGAATGGGTGCAGTGGTATGAATACACCGGCACCAGCGGCGGCACATTATGGATATTGCTCGTGAATGTGTTGTTGTACAATCTCATCCGAAAGAAATTTATTGAACAGGTTCCGTTTAAAAAAAGAACGATTGCAGTAATTGCAGCAGTCATCTTCCTGCCAATAATTTTTTCTCTTCTTGTAAACTCTTCAATACAAAATATCAAAGCTAGTGCACCAACAAAGCAGGACTTATCAAATGTGGTGGTTATTCAACCCAATATTGACCCTTATCAAAAAATTGCCGCCGGAACTTTTGAAGAACAACTTCAAAAACTCATTCGTTTAAGTGAATCAAAAGTTGACAGTAACACCACTTTACTCATTTGGCCTGAGACAGCTTTGTATTCTCCCAATGGTTTTGATGAAGCGAATATTACATCCAATTTTTTTTTAAACCCATTGTTTGATTTCTTAAAACGCCATCCGCAACTTCAATTATTTACCGGTATTGAAAGTTACCGTGTGTTTAATGAAAAAGTTTCCAATGTAGCAAGGCCAATTGAAGGAACAACTAATTTTTACGAGGTATATAACAGCAGTGTATTGCTGGATAGTACAGGAGCCAAACAGTTTTATCATAAATCCATGCTGGTGCCCGGCGTAGAAACATTGCCGAAGTTTTTATTATTCCTTGGTCCTGTGTTTGAAAAATTTGGAGGTACAACCGGCGGTTATGCTACTCAAAAAGAACGCACCCCTGTTAAAACAAAATATTCATTAGCATTGGCGCCTGCTATTTGTTATGAAAGTATTTATGGCGAGTACATGAGTAAATATTTTGCACAGGGTGCCAATCTTATTACCATCATAACCAATGATGGATGGTGGGGTAATACACAAGGGCACAAACAACATCAACTTTATGCACGTCTACGTGCTATAGAAACAAGAACATGGGTTGCCCGAAGTGCCAATACAGGCATCAGTTGTTTTATTAATCCGTCAGGTGAGGTCATGAATACACAACCTTGGTGGCAGGAAGCAGCCATCAAGCAACACATCCCAGCAACAAGTACAAAAACTTTTTTTGTTCACTATGGAGATTTGCTGAGCAAAGCAGCACTAGTACTTTCTGCATTACTATTGTTGATGGCATTATATAAAAGACTAATGAAGAAATAACTGCTTCCAAGCTCCATTCATTAAACACTTCTAAAAATAACAAAGCTGTTACAAATAAGACTTTTACAATTTGTAACTTGAGCCACCATGCAGGAAATGATTTCATATAAAGTTTTTGGAAAAGGAAAATCAGTATTACTCATTCATGGATTTGGTGAAGACAGCAGCATTTGGAATCAACAGGTTGAATTTCTGCAAACATCATATCAATTAGTTGTTCCTGATATGCGAGGCAGTGGAGCATCTGCGTCTTTAAATGCAGCACAATCCATTGAACAAATGGCTGAAGATGTGTTACAGGTGATGAATAAAGAACAAATAGAAACCTGTACTGTATTGGGTCATTCAATGGGTGGATATATTGCATTGGCACTGATAGAAAAACATTCTCAAAGATTTAATGCCTTGGGTTTAATTCATTCAAGTGCCTATGCTGATAGTGAAGAAAAAAAACAGGCACGTTACAAAAGCATGGAGTTTATTGAGCAAAATACAGCTCATGAATTTATCAAAGCCACTATTCCCAATTTGTTTGCTGAAAAATTTAAAAAAGAGCATCCGGCACAGGTAGCAGTACTGATTGAACAGGGTCGTCAATTTTCAAAAGAAACTTTGAAGGGTTATTATCGATCTATGATTAACCGACCAGACAGAACCTCAGTTTTATTGCAAACAAATAAACCTATTTTGTTTTTTATTGGCAGTGAAGATAAAGCTGTAAACCCTGCTGATGCTTTGCAACAAGCCTCATTGCCATTACAGTGCATGGTAAAATATAATGAGCAAATTGCACACATGGGTATGTGGGAGGCAACAGAAGCACTCAATCAAAGTTTGGAAGAATTTTTGCAATTGGTGCAACAGATAGCACCTAAAGATGCTCTTAGTTCGTAACATATGAAGAAAACAGTTTTCATCATACTGCTGGTAATTTTCAATTGCTGCTATTCAATAGCCGGACATATATCTGGTGGTGAGATGTTTTATCGGTATATCGGCCCGGGCACAGGTACAAATAGAATTTATGAGGTGACATTGAGATTGTTCAGAGATTGTAATCCACAGTCAAATACAGGAGGGGCACAATTAGCTGAGTTACCAGATATTGTTTCAATTGGTGTTTTTGTAAACGGAACAAATACTACAGTAATAGCTGGCAGAAATGTAGTACGGAATAGCCGTCAGGATATTCAGTTGCAAAATCCTTTTTCATGTATCATTAATCCACCTGTTATTTGTTACCAGGTTGGTTTGTATAGAACACAAATTGAGCTTCCATTAAATGCGACTGGTTATACAGTTTCTTTTCAATCATGTTGTCGATTAAATGGTTTGTCAAATGTTGGCACCGGGCAGGGGGCTACGTATTCGGCTAATATTCCGGGAACAACTGTTTTAGGTACAGAAACAAACTCAAGTCCTGTGTTTGATGTAAAAGACACTGTTCTTGTTTGCCGCAATAAAAAATTTGAACTTCCTTTTTCTGCATCAGATGCAGATAATGATTCTTTGTCCTATAGTTTTTGCAATGCACAGGCAAGTTCAGGAATAACTGATGCATCTATTCGCCCTCCTTTTCCTCCACCATACGATCCGCTTATTTATATTGGCAATTTTGGTAATTCAATTCCAATGGGGCCGCAGGTTGGTATTAATTCAAATACTGGAATTATTTCTGGTATCGCTCCAGCAAGTGGTGTAATCAATCCAAACGGCGCCTCATTTTGGGTGATAAGTGTTTGTATCACAGAATGGAGAAAAGGAGTTGCAATCTCTATACACAGAAAAGATTTTATTCTACGTATCTCCGATTGTGACTTTGCTGATGCTGAATTACCTGTTGATAACAGAACATGTGATGGGTTTTCATTTACATTCTCTAATCTCACTAATAGTGCAGAAGTCAAAACCTGGAGCTGGGATTTTGGTGTAAAAAATATTTTGAACGACACATCCAATAGTTCAACCCCTGTTTTTACATATACAGATACAGGTTTGTATAAAGTAAGATTAATCGTTAATCGTGGCGAAGTTTGCACGGATACCGCTTACTCAGATATCTATGTTTTTCCCGGCTTTGTACCACAATTCGATTACTACAACGGATGTAAAAATGTTCCCATTAATTTTAAAGATGCAACCACTTCAGCATTTGGTTTTCCTGATAAATGGTTTTGGGATTTTGGTGTAAACGGAATTTTCTCAGATACTTCAATTGCAAAAAATCCATCCTATTCCTATACTCAAAACGGAACTTATACAGTTAAATTAATTGTTGGCAGTAACAAAGGTTGTATTGATACCATTTCACATCCATTAACCATCAGTGATAAACCTTCGCTTAGGTTAACGAATGATACGCTTATCTGTAATATTGATACTTTACAGCTAAATGCAGTTGGCGTTGGTGGTTTTCAATGGACTCCTAATTACAACATCAATAATCTCACCATCGATAATCCATTGGTTAGCCCTGATGTTCGAACTACATATTATGTTACACTTACACTTGCACCGGGCTGTTTTAATACTGATTCGGTAGTAGTTGATGTAAAAGATCGGGTAACAATTTTACCAATGAGAGATACAACCATTTGCCGTGGCGATCCTGTTACACTTCGTCCGGTGAGTGATGGTTTGTATTACAGTTGGAGCCCGCCAAATTTATTTGCTAATCCAAAAATTAAAAATGCTATTGCCACACCCGTTTTCGCATTCACAACGTTTACGGTAGTTTCAAGTATTGGCAAATGCAATAACAGTACAACTATTACCGTAAAAACTGTTCCGTATCCTATTGTGAATGTAGGTGCAGATCCCACTATTTGTTTTAAAGATACTGCTACACTAATTGCCGGCGGCAATGCAAGCAGTTGGCTATGGACACCTGCAAGATTTTTATCTAATCCTACAAGTACAACAACAAGAGCATTTCCTTTAACTACTACAAACTTCATTCTTAGAGGAACAGATACTTTGGGTTGCCCTAAACCCGTATTTGATACTGCACGTGTAATTGTAATTCCACCAATACCTGCATTTGCCGGAAATGATACTGCAGTTGTTGTTGGTCAGCCATTACAACTTGCAGGTAATGGAGCAACATTTTACCAATGGTCTCCTTCATCGTTCTTAAGCAATTCATCAATTGTAAATCCTATTGCAACATTCAATAATTCAGTTGAGCGGTATACTTACATTATGAAAGCAACAACGCCCGAAGGTTGTTTTGCTTTTGATACCATTAATATTCGCATATTTAAAACAGCGCCTGATATTTTTGTACCAACAGCCTTTACACCCGATGCCAACAATTTGAATGATGTGTTTACTCCAATAGCAGTAGGTATTTCTAAATTGGATTACTTTAGAATATTTAATAGTTGGGGCAATATGTTATTCAGCACAACAGAATTACAAAAAGGTTGGAACGGTGTGTACAAAGGAATTCCGCAGGCTCCAGATACATATGTTTGGATGGTTAGGGGAACTGACTTTACAGGTAAAACAGTAATTAAAAAAGGAACGGTTCAGTTAATCAGATAAGAGAAATGATGAAGGCAATGCCTGATGCCCGATCTTTTCGTTGAAAGTCCTCATTCACAGATAAACAATGTTGCATTTCTTATCTCAAAAAGTTATTCAGCATTTAATACAATTCAACTATAAATTGCTGTTCACTCCAGGCTTTTCACTTCTATCCCTATTGTGCCTTACTAATTATATACGATAAACAATCACTCCTTTTATTGAACTTTAGATAAGAAAATCACGAAACATTCATTTCCTAAACTCATGTGATTAATGTTGAAAAAAACAGAGCCGCTAAAATCATATATGCTCATGAATCCCTCTTTTGTGAAAATGCATCCCCATATATAAGCGCCCATTTTACAATAATTTCCTTCTTGTTAATTCGTGCAATTTGCGGCTACTGATTTTTAAATACTACAAACCATTTTACAAAAATAAGCAGATCAAAAAAGCGATTTACAGTTTACGTAATTGATGCCTAACTGTACAAAACAAAAAAGCCCCAACATAAATGTCAGGGCTATTATAAATACGGCAGCTACCTACTCTCCCGCATTGTTGTGCAGTACCATCGGCCATGAAGGGCTTAACTTCTCTGTTCGGTATGGGAAGAGGTGAACACCTTCGGCAAAACCACCATAAAATC